>NZ_JBLUPV010000013.1:0-127225 GCF_048068075.1 Pseudomonas sp. NY15354 | reverse complement strand
AACGATGCATCGCCGATGGTAGTGTGGGGCTTCCCCATGTGAGAGTAGGTCATCGTCAAGATTCATTTCGCAAAACCCCTATCTGCGTGAGCAGGTAGGGGTTTTGTCTTTTCTGGCTTCGATCATTTTCGCTTCTGCTGCTCGAGCAGCGCCCTTCTGTGGGCCCTTTTCCTATGCAAGCCCCCGGGCCGTGGCTATCATGCCAGCCTAATTCCTAGTCGAGACTGGCATGCTGAAGTTGTTGAATCTCCTCAAGGATGGCCGGTTCCATTCCGGGCAGGCCCTCGGGGAAGCAATGGGGGTGAGTCGCAGCGCTGTGTGGAAGCAGCTGCAGCACCTGGAAAGCGAATTGAACCTTGTCATTCACAAGGTGCGAGGTCGTGGCTATCAATTGGCCGTGCCGCTGACTTTGCTCGACTCTCAGCTCATCCATGAGTATGCCGAGGGTGAGCGCTGGCCTCTTTGGGTTCACGAGACGATCGACTCCACCAATGCCGAAGCCCTGCGTTGCATCGCTGAGGGCGAGGTCGCTCCGTTTCTGGTGCTGGCGGAGCAACAGACTGCCGGTCGCGGCCGACGCGGGCGTCAATGGGTGAGTCCTTTCGCTGAGAACCTCTACTACAGCCTGGTACTGCGGGTCGAAGGCGGTATGCGTCAGCTTGAAGGGCTGAGTCTCGTGGTAGGTTTGGCAGTCATGCGTACTTTGCAGGCGTTCGGCCTGGATGGTGTCGGTTTGAAATGGCCGAATGATTTGCTTGTGGGTGAACGGAAGATTGCTGGAATCCTCCTGGAGCTTGTAGGAGATCCTGCGGATGTATGCCATGTGGTGCTGGGTATTGGCATCAATGTGAACATGCAGAGCACTGATCAGGTCGATCAGCAATGGACTTCGATGAGGCGTGAGACCGGTGTGTCGATAGATCGCAATCGCTTGGTCGCGCAACTCAACCAGCAGTTGCAGCATGAATTAGCCCGTCATCGTCGCTACGGTTTTGCGGCGTTCCAGGAGGAATGGGAACACGCAAACCTCTGGCAAGGGCGCAAGGTATCCCTGATTGCCGGAAACAACCGGATCGACGGTGTCGTACTTGGGGTCGACGGGCAGGGCGCCTTGCGCCTCGATGTCGAAGGTGTGGAAAAGAGCTTCAGTGCTGGAGAGCTCAGTTTGAGGTTGCGTGATGATTCTTGAGCTCGACTGCGGTAACAGCTTCATCAAGTGGCGTGTGATTCACGCCAGCGATGCGACCATTGTCGGTGGCGGCATCGTCGATTCCGATCAGGCTTTAGTGGCCGAGGTGTCGGCGTTGTCTTCCATGCGCCTCAGTGGCAGCCGCATGGTGAGTGTGCGCAGCGAAGAAGAAACCGAAGCGCTGTGCGCGCAGTTGGCGCAGCATTTTGGTGTTCAGGTGCGAGTTGCTCATCCTGCGCGTGAAATGGCAGGTGTGCATAACGGATACGACGATTACCAGCGCCTGGGTATGGATCGCTGGTTGGCAGCGCTCGGCGCTTACCATCTGGCAAAAGGGGCCTGTCTGGTGATTGATCTGGGCACCGCGGCCAAGGCGGACTTCGTCGCTGCGGATGGCCAGCACCTGGGTGGCTACATTTGTCCGGGTATGCCATTGATGCGTAGCCAGTTGCGGACTCATACCCGTCGGATCCGTTACGACGATGCTTCGGCTGAGCGGGCTTTGGCCAGTCTCGCCCCGGGGCGCTCAACTGTCGAAGCTGTCGAGCGCGGCTGTGTGCTGATGTTGCAGGGTTTTGTGCGCACGCAGATCGAGCAGGCCCAGGCGATATGGGGTGAGTCATTTACGGTATTCCTTACTGGGGGGGATGCCCCCTTGGTCCGAGATGCCATTCCTCGCGTTCGGGTGGTGCCCGATCTGGTCTTTGTCGGTTTGGCCATGGCCTGTCCATTGGGTTGAGGTGCCTATGCGTTGGTTGTTTCTGCTGTTGGTCGTGCTCAATGTTGCCTATTACGTCTGGCATCAGCAGGAGGCGCCCCTCAAGGCCAAGGAGGTTGCGCCTCTTTCCTTGTATAAAGGCAGTCAGCAAGAAATTCGCCTCTTGCGTGAGACAGGCGCTTCCGCGCCAGCCAGGCGTCGCGACGAATGCCTGGTAGTGGGCGGGGTGCAAACTCAAGAGCAGTTGGATGCTTTGCGTCAGCGTTTGGTAAGCCTGGATATTTCGACCGTCGTGGTGCCTGGCCAGTTGCCGGGAGCTGATGGGCGTTGGCTCAAAGTTGCGACCGAAAGCGAGCGTTTGCTGGATGTTGCGGTGCTCTCCAGTCTTTCCAAGGATTTCAAAGACTTAAAACACAAAATTATTTTGTGCGAGGGTATTGCAACTGGCGAATAGCTTGATAGAATGGCGCCCGCTTCGCAGGGAACACCACTGAGGTGGTAGGACCAGAAGCTGTTGTCAAAGTAGCTAACCTCAAGATTTTAATGAGAAAAAGCTTGACAGCAGGACGGCAAGAGTTGAAAATGCCGCCCACACTCAGGAGGGGTTCCCGAGTGGCCAAAGGGATCAGACTGTAAATCTGACGTCTTCGACTTCGAAGGTTCGAATCCTTCCCCCTCCACCAGTTTAGCGAGAGCTGCAGGCTCCGCGGGTATAGTTTAGTGGTAGAACCTCAGCCTTCCAAGCTGATGATGCGGGTTCGATTCCCGCTACCCGCTCCAAGTTTGCTGTTGTTGCACAAAGCGTTACGCTCTTGTAGCTCAGTTGGTAGAGCACACCCTTGGTAAGGGTGAGGTCAGCGGTTCAAGTCCGCTCAAGAGCTCCATATAAACAAGGCAGATATGAAAATATCTGCCTTTGTTTTATCGGTTGTAGTGACTATTTCTTCTGCGGAGGACTGTATCGATGGCTAAGGAAAAGTTTGATCGTTCCCTTCCCCACGTTAACGTCGGCACTATCGGCCACGTTGACCACGGTAAGACCACTCTGACTGCAGCTCTGACTCGCGTCTGCTCCGAAGTTTTCGGTTCGGCCGTCGTTGAGTTCGATAAGATCGACTCGGCTCCAGAAGAAAAAGCACGCGGTATCACCATCAACACCGCTCACGTCGAGTACAACTCGAACATTCGTCACTACGCTCACGTTGACTGCCCAGGTCACGCTGACTACGTGAAGAACATGATCACCGGTGCTGCCCAGATGGACGGCGCGATCCTGGTTTGCTCGGCCGCCGATGGTCCGATGCCACAAACCCGTGAGCACATCCTGCTGTCCCGTCAGGTT
Organism: Pseudomonas sp. NY15354; assembly: GCF_048068075.1. Lineage (NCBI taxonomy): Bacteria > Pseudomonadati > Pseudomonadota > Gammaproteobacteria > Pseudomonadales > Pseudomonadaceae > Pseudomonas > Pseudomonas sp. NY15354. Next base: position 123,976 of record NZ_JBLUPV010000013.1, on the reverse strand, counting down.
GGCGTTCCGTACATCGTGGTCTTCCTGAACAAGGCTGACCTGGTAGACGACGCTGAGCTGCTGGAACTGGTCGAGATGGAAGTTCGCGACCTGCTGTCCACCTACGACTTCCCAGGCGACGACACCCCGATCATCATCGGTTCGGCTCGTATGGCTCTGGAAGGCAAAGACGACAACGAAATGGGTACCAGCGCTGTTAAGAAGCTGGTTGAAACTCTGGATGCCTACATCCCTGAGCCAGTTCGTGCCGTTGACCAGCCGTTCCTGATGCCGATCGAAGACGTCTTCTCGATCTCGGGTCGTGGTACCGTTGTTACCGGTCGTATCGAGCGTGGTATCGTCCGCGTTCAAGACGCTCTGGAAATCGTTGGTCTGCGTCCAACCACCACCACCACCTGCACCGGCGTTGAGATGTTCCGCAAGCTGCTGGACGAAGGTCGTGCTGGCGAGAACTGCGGCGTCCTGCTGCGTGGCACCAAGCGTGACGAAGTTGAGCGTGGCCAGGTTCTGGTCAAGCCAGGTTCGGTCAAGCCGCACACCAAGTTCACCGCAGAAGTCTACGTTCTGTCGAAGGAAGAAGGCGGTCGTCACACTCCGTTCTTCAAAGGCTACCGTCCTCAGTTCTACTTCCGTACCACTGACGTGACCGGTAACTGCGAACTGCCGGAAGGCGTTGAAATGGTAATGCCAGGTGACAACATTCAGATGACTGTCACCCTGATCAAGACCATCGCAATGGAAGACGGTCTGCGCTTCGCTATCCGTGAAGGCGGTCGTACCGTCGGCGCCGGCGTCGTAGCGAAAATTATTGAATAAGTAGTTGATTTCTCATGATCAGGCCGGCATAATGGCCGGCCTGATACAGCGTTAAAGGTCAGTAGCTCAATTGGCAGAGCGACGGTCTCCAAAACCGTAGGTTGGGGGTTCGATTCCCTCCTGACCTGCCATTCACTTCGGTGTGATGGCTTTCTTCTCACAGGATCCTCCTCGATGACTCCCAAAACTGAAGCCCAAGAATCGCGTTTTGATCTGTTCAAGTGGCTGGCTGTTGTTGTATTGGTAGTCGTTGGTGTTGTGGGTAATCAATATTACTCCGCTTCTCCAATCCTGTATCGCGTCCTTGCACTTCTCGCCCTGGCTGCCGCTGCAGGCTTCGTTGCCTTGCAGACTGCGAAGGGTAAGTCGTTCTTTGCGCTGGCGAAGGAAGCTCGTACCGAGATCCGTAAAGTCGTGTGGCCGACCCGCCAGGAAACCACTCAAACCACGCTTATCGTTGTGGTTGTCGTGTTGGTTATGGCACTGCTGCTGTGGGGTCTTGATTCCCTGCTCGGCTGGGCGGTCTCCTTGATTGTTGGCTAAGGGTGTCCCGTGGCTAAGCGTTGGTACGTCGTGCATGCTTACTCGGGTTACGAGAAGCATGTGATGCGCTCTCTGATCGAGCGCGTCAAGCTGGCTGGCATGGAAGACGAGTTCGGCGAGATTCTGGTCCCGACCGAAGAAGTCGTTGAAATGCGTAACGGTCAGAAGCGCAAGAGCGAGCGCAAATTCTTCCCTGGCTACGTGTTGGTCCAGATGGAAATGAACGAAGGGACTTGGCACCTTGTCAAAGATACCCCTCGTGTCATGGGTTTCATTGGTGGTACCGCAGACAAGCCTGCGCCGATCACCGATAAAGAGGCTGAGGCTATCCTGCGTCGCGTTGCTGATGGTAGCGACAAGCCGAAGCCCAAGACGCTGTTCGAGCCGGGTGAAGTGGTTCGAGTCATTGATGGTCCGTTTGCTGACTTCAATGGCAGTGTCGAAGAGGTTAACTACGAGAAGAGCCGTCTGCAGGTTGCAGTGCTCATTTTCGGTCGCTCTACTCCGGTGGAGCTCGAGTTCAGCCAGGTCGAGAAGGTCTAGGCGAACGACGCATCCCATACCCCGCAGCCCTATGTGCTGCGGGGTTTTGTCGTCACTGGGATAAAACGCAAGTCATACGGGGAGCCATTTGGCGTTCGTACCCGATTTTGGAGTAGCTCATGGCTAAGAAGATTCAGGCTTACATCAAGCTGCAAGTTAAGGCCGGCCAGGCCAACCCAAGCCCACCCGTTGGTCCAGCACTGGGTCAGCACGGTGTGAACATCATGGAATTCTGCAAGGCCTTCAACGCCCGTACTCAGGGTCAAGAACCAGGTCTGCCGACTCCAGTGATCATCACTGTTTACAGTGACCGTAGCTTCACCTTCGAAACCAAGAGCACCCCTGCCTCGGTTCTGCTGAAGAAAGCTGCTGGCCTGACCAGTGGTTCGGCCCGCCCGAACACCGTTAAGGTCGGTACCGTTACCCGTGCTCAGCTGGAAGAGATCGCCAAGACCAAGCAGGCTGATCTGACTGCCGCTGACCTGGATGCAGCTGTGCGCACCATCGCCGGCTCTGCCCGTAGCATGGGCCTGAACGTGGAGGGTGTGTAATGGCTAAGCTGACTAAGCGCCAAAAGGCTATCGCCGAGAAAATCGAAGCAGGCAAGGCCTACAACTTCGAAGAGGCCGCAACTCTGCTGGCTTCGCTGCCGGCTGCCAAGTTTGTCGAGTCCTACGACATCGCCGTCAACCTCGGTGTTGACCCGCGTAAATCCGACCAGGTCGTTCGCAGCGCTACCGTGCTGCCGCACGGTACTGGCAAGACCGTTCGCGTTGCCGTCTTCACCCAGGGCCCAGCTGCTGAAGCTGCTCTGGCTGCCGGCGCTGACCGCGTAGGTATGGACGATCTGGCTGCCGAAATGAAAGGCGGCGACCTGAACTATGACGTCGTCATCGCATCGCCTGATGCCATGCGCGTTGTGGGTCAGCTGGGTCAGGTTCTGGGTCCTCGCGGCCTGATGCCGAACCCGAAAGTCGGTACCGTAACCCCAGACGTAGCCGGCGCCGTCAAGAACGCCAAGGCTGGTCAGGTTCGCTACCGTACCGACAAGAACGGTATCATCCACACCTCCGTTGGCAAGGTCGGCTTCGAACCTGGCAAGCTGAAGGAAAACGTTGAAGCCCTGATCGCCGATCTGAAGCGTATCAAGCCAGCTTCTTCGAAAGGTATCTACGTCAAGCGCGTTACCCTGAGCACCACCATGGGCCCAGGTCTGATCATCGATCAGAGCTCGCTGAACGTGTAATGCTCGGCCGGTGTGGCCCTGTCCGCACCGGCTGCTGAAAATTGGGGTCCCTGCCTGGCGGGGGCTATCCAAGACCGTAGGCGGCGAAAGCCTTAAACCACAAGCCTACGCAGATGGTGCTCCCGATTCGTTACCGAATCAGACACCAAAACGACATCCGGCCTCGGCTGGATGAAACGGTAAAAACCAGGAGTAAACCCGTGGCAATTAAACTCGAAGACAAGAAGGCCATCGTCGCTGAAGTCAACGAGGCTGCCAAAGTCGCTCTGTCCGCTGTCGTGGCCGATGCCCGTGGTGTGACTGTAGGCGCAATGACCGGACTCCGTAAAGAGGCCCGCGAAGCTGGCGTTTACGTACGTGTCGTACGTAACACCCTGCTCAAGCGCGCTGTTGAAGGCACCGAGTACTCGATCCTCAACGACGCGTTCAAAGGCCCGACCCTGATCGCTTTCTCCAACGAACACCCGGGCGCTGCTGCTCGTCTGTTCAAAGAGTTCGCCAAGGGTCAGGACAAGTTCGAGATCAAGGCAGCTGCGTTCGACGGCAAGTTCCTTGCCGCTAACCAGATCGACGTGCTGGCAACTCTGCCAACTCGCGACGAGGCTATCGCACAGCTGATGAGCGTAATCCAAGGTGCAACCAGCAAGCTGGCTCGTACCCTGGCAGCGCTGCGCGACCAGAAAGAAGCCGCTGCTGCCTAAGGCCGCGTAGTCTCTTTCGAAATCAAACGTTTAATTTGATAGCCGCGTAGGCTGTCACCCCAATACAGGAATTCATAGTCATGTCTCTGACTAACGAGCAAATCATCGAAGCGATCGGCCAGAAAACTGTTCTGGAAATTGTTGAACTGATCAAAGCGATGGAAGAAACCTTCGGCGTTACCGCTGCTGCCGCTGTTGCTGCTGCCCCTGCTGGTGGCGCTGCTGCCGCTGCTGAAGAGCAGACCGAGTTCAACGTCGTTCTGGCCGAAGCTGGCGACAAGAAGGTCAACGTGATCAAGGCAGTTCGTGAACTGACCGGTCTGGGCCTGAAAGAAGCCAAAGAGAAAGTAGACGGCGCTCCTGCTGTCATCGCTGAAGGCGTTTCGAAAGAAGCCGCTGAAGACGCGAAGAAGAAGCTGGAAGAAGCAGGCGCTAAAGTCGAGCTGAAGTAATTTCGACTTTGCGACTCCAGCCCGAGCGTTAAGCGAAAGGCTGACGGCTGGTGGCTTATGCCACCGGCCTTTTTCCGTTATTGGTGGCCGATCAGGTCGGCCCCGATAATGAGCTGTAAAACACCCAAGAGGGTGTGCAAACCATGGGGTTTGCAGATTTTCTGGCTGCTTCCGCTCGGGAGGAGCCAAACAAGCAGGTGACCAAGCTGGGGAACGCTGATGGCTTACTCATACACTGAGAAAAAACGTATCCGCAAGGACTTTAGCAAGTTGCCGGACGTCATGGATGTGCCTTACCTCCTGGCCATCCAGCTGGATTCGTATCGCGAATTCCTGCAGGCGGGAGCATCCAAGGATCAGTTCCGCGACGTCGGCCTGCACGCGGCCTTCAAATCGGTATTCCCGATCATCAGCTACTCCGGCAATGCTGCCCTGGAGTACGTCGGCTATCGCCTGGGCGAGCCGGCCTTCGATGTGAAGGAATGTGTCCTGCGTGGCGTGACATTCGCTGTCCCGCTGCGTGTGAAGGTGCGCCTGATCATCTTCGACAAGGAATCGTCGAACAAAGCGATCAAGGACATCAAAGAGCAAGAAGTCTACATGGGTGAAATCCCCCTGATGACTGAGAACGGTACCTTCGTTATTAACGGTACCGAGCGTGTAATCGTTTCCCAGCTGCACCGTTCGCCAGGTGTGTTCTTCGACCACGACCGTGGCAAGACTCACAGCTCCGGCAAGCTGCTGTACTCCGCCCGGATCATTCCTTACCGCGGTTCCTGGCTGGACTTCGAGTTCGACCCGAAGGACTGCGTGTTCGTGCGTATCGACCGTCGCCGCAAACTGCCGGCTTCGGTACTGCTGCGCGCACTGGGCTACAGCACCGAAGAAATCCTCAACACCTTCTACACCACCAACGTGTTCCACGTTTCCGGCGAAAAACTCAGCCTGGAACTGGTACCTCAGCGTCTGCGTGGTGAAGTTGCGGTCATGGATATCCATGACGGCAGCGGAAAGATCATCGTTGAGCAGGGCCGCCGTATCACCGCGCGCCACATCAACCAGCTTGAAAAAGCCGGCGTCAAGCAGTTGGACGTTCCGATGGAGTACGTCCTGGGCCGCACCACCGCCAAGGCTATCGTGCACCCGGCCACCGGCGAGATCCTGGCTGAATGCAACACCGAGCTGACCACTGAGCTGCTGATCAAGGTCGCCAAGGCTCAGGTCGTACGCATCGAAACCCTGTACACCAACGACATCGACTGCGGTCCGTTCATTTCGGATACCCTGAAGATCGACACCACCAGCAACCAGCTGGAAGCTCTGGTGGAAATCTACCGCATGATGCGTCCAGGCGAGCCACCAACCAAGGATGCCGCCGAGACCCTGTTCAACAACCTGTTCTTCAGCGCCGAGCGTTACGATCTGTCCGCCGTTGGCCGCATGAAGTTCAACCGTCGTATCGGTCGTACCGAGATCGAAGGTTCGGGCGTGTTGAGCAAGGAAGACATCGTTGATGTTCTGAAGACCCTGGTCGATATCCGTAACGGCAAGGGCATCGTCGATGACATCGACCACCTGGGTAACCGCCGCGTCCGTTGCGTCGGTGAGATGGCCGAGAACCAGTTCCGTGTTGGCCTCGTGCGCGTCGAGCGTGCGGTCAAGGAACGTCTGTCGATGGCCGAAAGCGAAGGCCTGATGCCGCAGGACCTGATCAACGCCAAGCCGGTCGCGGCGGCGGTGAAGGAGTTCTTCGGTTCCAGCCAGCTCTCGCAGTTCATGGACCAGAACAACCCGCTTTCCGAGATCACCCACAAGCGCCGCGTCTCCGCGCTCGGCCCAGGTGGTCTGACCCGTGAGCGTGCAGGCTTCGAAGTCCGTGACGTACACCCGACCCACTACGGCCGTGTGTGCCCGATCGAGACTCCTGAAGGTCCGAACATCGGTCTGATCAACTCCCTGGCGGCCTATGCCCGCACCAACCAGTACGGCTTCCTGGAAAGCCCGTACCGCGTGGTGAAGGAAGGCGTCGTCACCGACGACATCGTGTTCCTGTCCGCCATCGAAGAGGCCGATCACGTGATCGCCCAGGCTTCGGCTGCGATGAACGAGCAGAAGCAACTGATCGACGAGCTGGTTGCCGTACGTCACCTGAACGAATTCACCGTCAAGGCGCCGGAAGACGTCACCCTGATGGACGTTTCGCCGAAGCAGGTTGTTTCCGTCGCTGCCTCGCTGATCCCGTTCCTCGAGCACGACGACGCCAACCGTGCATTGATGGGTTCGAACATGCAGCGTCAGGCTGTTCCGACCCTGCGCGCCGACAAGCCGCTGGTAGGTACCGGCATGGAGCGCAACGTCGCCCGTGACTCTGGTGTCTGCGTCGTTGCTCGTCGCGGCGGTGTGATCGACTCGGTCGATGCCAGCCGTATCGTCGTGCGTGTAGCCGATGACGAAGTCGAAACCGGCGAAGCCGGTGTGGATATCTACAACCTGACCAAGTACACCCGTTCGAACCAGAACACCTGCATCAACCAGCGTCCGTTGGTGAGCAAGGGCGATGTGGTCGCGCGTGGCGACATCATGGCCGACGGTCCGTCCACCGACATGGGTGAGCTGGCGCTGGGTCAGAACATGCGCATCGCGTTCATGGCGTGGAACGGCTTCAACTTCGAAGACTCCATCTGCCTGTCCGAGCGTGTGGTTCAGGAAGATCGCTTCACCACCATCCACATCCAGGAACTGACCTGTGTGGCGCGTGACACCAAGCTTGGCCCAGAGGAAATCACCGCGGACATCCCGAACGTGGGTGAGGCTGCGCTGAACAAGCTGGACGAAGCCGGTATCGTCTACGTGGGTGCTGAAGTCGGCGCTGGCGACATCCTGGTCGGTAAGGTCACTCCGAAAGGCGAGACCCAGCTGACTCCGGAAGAAAAACTGCTGCGTGCGATCTTCGGTGAGAAGGCTAGCGATGTAAAAGACACCTCCCTGCGCGTGCCGACTGGCACCAAGGGTACTGTCATCGACGTTCAGGTCTTCACCCGTGACGGTGTTGAACGCGACAGCCGCGCCCTGGCCATTGAGAAGATGCAGCTGGACGAGATCCGCAAGGACCTCAACGAAGAGTTCCGCATCGTCGAAGGCGCGACCTTCGAGCGTCTGCGTGCAGCCCTGAACGGCCAGGTGGTCGACGGTGGCGCGGGCCTGAAGAAAGGCACCGTGATCACTGACGACGTCTTGAACGGTCTGGAGCACGGCCAGTGGTTCAAACTGCGTATGGCCGAAGATGCGCTGAACGAGCAGCTGGAGAAGGCTCAGCAGTACATCGTCGATCGCCGTCGTCTGCTGGACGACAAGTTCGAAGACAAGAAGCGCAAGCTGCAGCAGGGCGATGACCTGGCACCGGGCGTACTGAAGATCGTCAAGGTCTACCTGGCTATCCGCCGCCGCATCCAGCCGGGCGACAAGATGGCAGGCCGTCACGGTAACAAAGGTGTGGTCTCCGTGATCATGCCGGTCGAAGACATGCCGCACGACGCCAACGGTACTCCGGTCGACGTCGTTCTGAACCCGCTGGGCGTACCATCGCGTATGAACGTCGGTCAGATCCTTGAAACCCACCTGGGCCTCGCGGCCAAGGGGCTGGGCGAGAAGATCGATCGCATGATCGAAGAGCAGCGCAAAGCCGCTGAGCTGCGCAGCTTCCTGACCGAGGTCTACAACGAGATCGGCGGTCGTCAGGAAAACCTGGACGAGTTCTCGGACGAAGAGATCATCGCTCTGGCCAACAACCTGAAGAAAGGCGTGCCGATGGCTACTCCGGTCTTCGACGGTGCCAAAGAGCGTGAGATCAAGGCCATGCTGAAGCTGGCCGACATGCCTGAGAGCGGCCAGATGGTCCTGTTCGATGGCCGTACCGGCAACAAGTTCGAGCGTCCTGTGACCGTCGGTTACATGTACATGCTCAAGCTGAACCACTTGGTGGACGACAAGATGCACGCGCGTTCCACTGGTTCGTACAGCCTGGTTACCCAGCAGCCGCTGGGTGGTAAGGCGCAGTTCGGTGGTCAGCGTTTCGGGGAGATGGAAGTGTGGGCGCTGGAAGCATACGGCGCGGCATACACCCTGCAAGAAATGCTCACAGTGAAGTCGGACGACGTGAACGGCCGTACCAAGATGTACAAGAACATCGTGGATGGCGATCACCGTATGGAGCCGGGCATGCCCGAGTCCTTCAACGTGTTGATCAAAGAGATCCGTTCGCTCGGTATCGATATCGATCTGGAAACCGAATAACACGTGACGCGAAGGGGAGCGGGGCAGGTATTGCCCGCTTCCTGCTCCGCCAGGAGGAAAGGCCTTGAAAGACCTACTGAATTTGCTGAAAAACCAGGGTCAAGTCGAAGAGTTCGACGCCATCCGCATCGGTCTGGCGTCGCCTGAAATGATCCGTTCGTGGTCGTTCGGTGAAGTTAAGAAGCCGGAAACCATCAACTACCGTACGTTCAAGCCTGAGCGTGACGGCCTGTTCTGCGCCAAGATCTTTGGCCCAGTCAAGGACTACGAGTGCCTGTGCGGCAAGTACAAGCGCCTCAAGCACCGCGGCGTCATCTGCGAGAAGTGCGGCGTTGAAGTCGCTCTGGCCAAGGTTCGTCGTGAGCGCATGGCGCACATCGAGCTGGCCTCGCCGGTCGCCCATATCTGGTTCCTGAAGTCGCTGCCGTCCCGTATCGGCCTGCTGATGGACATGACCCTGCGTGACATCGAGCGCGTGCTCTATTTCGAGAGCTATGTCGTTATCGATCCAGGTATGACCACCCTCGAGAAGGGTCAGTTGCTCAACGATGAGCAATACTTCGAAGCGCTGGAAGAGTTCGGTGACGACTTCGACGCCCGCATGGGTGCCGAGGCTGTTCGCGAGCTGCTGCACGCTATCGACCTGGAACACGAGATCGGTCGCCTGCGTGAAGAGATTCCGCAGACCAACTCGGAAACCAAGATCAAGAAGCTGTCCAAGCGCCTGAAGCTGATGGAAGCTTTCCAGGGCTCGGGTAACCTGCCTGAGTGGATGGTCCTGACCGTTCTGCCGGTTCTGCCGCCGGACCTGCGTCCGCTGGTTCCGCTGGACGGCGGTCGCTTTGCGACTTCCGATCTGAACGACCTGTATCGTCGGGTGATCAACCGTAACAACCGTCTGAAGCGCCTGCTCGATCTGTCGGCCCCGGACATCATCGTGCGCAACGAAAAGCGCATGTTGCAGGAAGCGGTGGACGCCCTGCTGGACAACGGCCGTCGCGGTCGCGCCATCACTGGCTCGAACAAGCGTCCGCTGAAGTCCCTGGCTGACATGATCAAAGGTAAGCAAGGTCGCTTCCGTCAGAACCTGCTCGGTAAGCGCGTGGACTACTCCGGTCGTTCCGTAATTACCGTAGGTCCGACCCTGCGTCTGCACCAGTGCGGTCTGCCGAAGAAGATGGCCCTGGAGCTGTTCAAGCCGTTCATTTTCGGCAAGCTGGAAATGCGTGGTCTGGCGACCACCATCAAGGCCGCCAAGAAGATGGTCGAGCGTGAGCTGCCGGAGGTGTGGGACGTCCTCGCCGAGGTGATCCGCGAACACCCCGTACTGCTCAACCGTGCACCGACCCTTCACCGTCTGGGTATCCAGGCGTTCGAACCGGTGCTGATCGAAGGTAAGGCCATTCAGTTGCACCCGCTGGTGTGTGCCGCGTACAACGCCGACTTCGACGGTGACCAGATGGCCGTTCACGTACCGCTGACGCTGGAAGCCCAGCTGGAAGCGCGCGCGCTGATGATGTCGACCAACAACATCCTGTCGCCTGCCAACGGTGAGCCGATCATCGTACCTTCCCAGGACGTCGTTCTGGGTCTGTACTACATGACTCGTGAAGCCATCAACGCCAAGGGCGAAGGTCGTGTGTTCGCCGACCTGCAGGAAGTCGACCGCGTATTCCGCGCCGGCGAGGCTGCACTGCACGCCAAGATCAAGGTTCGTATCAACGAGACCGTGAAAGAGCGTGACGGTAGCATCGTCAAAAACACCCGTATCGTCGACACCACCGTCGGCCGTGCGCTGTTGTTCCAGGTAGTGCCTGCCGGCCTGCCGTTCGACGTCGTCAACCAGTCGATGAAGAAAAAGGCGATCTCCAAGCTGATCAACCAGTGCTATCGCGTGGTAGGTCTGAAGGAAACCGTCATCTTCGCTGACCAGCTGATGTACACCGGCTTTGCTTACTCGACCATCTCCGGCGTTTCGATCGGTGTTAACGACTTCGTTATCCCGGACGAAAAGGCGCGCATCATCGGTACCGCCACCGACGAAGTGAAGGAGATCGAGAGCCAGTACGCCTCCGGCCTGGTAACCCAGGGCGAGAAGTACAACAAGGTCATCGACTTGTGGTCCAAGGCGAACGACGAAGTGTCCAAGGCGATGATGGCCAACCTCTCGAAAGAGAAGGTCATCGACCGCGAAGGCAAGGAAGTCGAGCAAGAGTCCTTCAACTCGATGTACATGATGGCTGACTCCGGTGCGCGGGGTTCCGCTGCCCAGATCCGTCAGTTGGCCGGTATGCGTGGTCTGATGGCCAAGCCGGACGGCTCCATCATCGAGACGCCGATCACCGCGAACTTCCGTGAAGGTCTGAGCGTACTGCAGTACTTCATCTCGACCCACGGTGCTCGTAAAGGTCTGGCGGATACCGCACTGAAGACCGCGAACTCCGGTTACCTGACCCGTCGTCTGGTCGACGTGGCGCAGGATCTGGTCGTGACCGAGATCGACTGCGGCACCGATCAGGGTCTGCTGATGACCCCGCACATCGAAGGTGGCGACGTTGTAGAGCCGCTGGGTGAGCGTGTACTGGGTCGAGTCATCGCCCGTGACGTGTTCAAGCCAGGCACCGAGGACGTCATCGTTCCGGCCGGTACCCTGGTCGACGAGAAGTGGGTCGAGTTCATCGAACTGAACAGCATCGACGAAGTGGTCGTTCGTTCGCCGATCAGCTGCGAAACCCGCTACGGCATTTGCGCCAAGTGCTATGGTCGTGACCTGGCTCGTGGTCACCAGGTGAACATCGGTGAAGCTGTCGGCGTTATCGCTGCGCAATCGATCGGTGAGCCGGGTACCCAGCTGACCATGCGTACGTTCCACATCGGTGGTGCTGCGAGCCGTACCTCGGCTGCTGACAGCGTCCAGGTGAAGAACGGCGGTATGGTTCGTCTGCATAACCTCAAGCAGGTGGAGCGTGCTGATGGCAACCTGGTTGCCGTGTCCCGTTCCGGCGAGCTGGCCATTGCCGACGAATTCGGTCGTGAGCGTGAGCGCTACAAGCTGCCTTACGGTGCGGTGATTTCGGTCAAGGAAGGTGAAAAGGTCGAAGCTGGCGCCATCGTCGCCAAGTGGGACCCGCACACCCACCCGATCGTTACCGAACTCAAAGGTACCGTGACCTTCGTGGGCATGGAAGAAGGCATCACCATCAAGCGTCAGACCGACGAACTGACCGGCCTGACCAACATCGAAGTGATGGACGTCAAGGATCGCCCTGCCGCAGGCAAGGAAATCCGTCCGGCGATCAAGATGGTCGACGCTGCTGGTAAGGACCTGTACCTGCCGGGCACTGACGTGCCTGCCCAGTACTTCCTGCCGGCCAACGCCCTCGTCGGTGTGGCTGACGGTGCACAGATCGGTGTGGGTGACGTTATCGCGCGTATTCCGCAAGAAACGTCCAAGACCCGTGACATCACCGGTGGTCTGCCGCGCGTTGCCGACCTGTTCGAAGCGCGTCGTCCGAAAGAAGCCTCGATTCTGGCTGAAGTCAGCGGCACCATCGCATTCGGTAAAGAGACCAAGGGCAAGCGCCGTCTGGTCATCACTCCGACCGATGGCAGCGATCCGTACGAAGAGCTGATTCCGAAGTGGCGCCACCTGAACGTCTTCGAAGGCGAACAGGTAAACCGCGGCGAAGTTATCTCCGACGGCCCGAGCGATCCGCACGACATCCTGCGTCTGTTGGGTGTAAGCGCGTTGGCCAAGTACATCGTCAACGAGATCCAGGACGTTTACCGCCTGCAGGGCGTGAAGATCAACGACAAGCACATCGAGACCATCCTGCGTCAGATGCTGCGTAAAGTTGAGATTACCGAGTCCGGCGACTCCAGCTTCATCAAGGGCGACCAGATGGAACTGACCCAGGTGCTGGTCGAGAACGAGCGTCTCGCTAGCGAAGACAAGTTCATCTCGAAGTTCTCGCGTGTTCTGCTGGGTATCACCAAGGCCTCGCTGTCGACCGAGTCGTTCATCTCCGCGGCTTCCTTCCAGGAAACCACCCGCGTACTGACCGAAGCGGCCGTCACCGGCAAGCGCGACTACCTGCGCGGCCTGAAGGAGAACGTGGTCGTGGGTCGTCTGATCCCGGCCGGTACCGGTCTGGCTTATCACAGCGAGCGTAAGCGTCGCCGTGATGCCGACAAGCCGCTGCGCGTTAGTGCCAGTGAGGTGGAAGCCGCACTGACCGAAGCGCTGAACTCCAGCGGTAACTAAGAACAGGGCAGGGCCCCGGCTCATCCTCCAGGGTCATCGGCGACATGAATTGTTGCCGATGACCGGACGGGGAGGGCCGGGGCCTCGTCTTGACTGGGTGCAAGATCCTCTTTAGACTTTTGTACCCTTAAATTTGGTGAGGCTCCGTCTCGCCAATTTTTGGCTTTCTTGCAAGACAATAGCGTCGCAAGACAATCAGTGGAGCTAGTAGATGGCAACTATCAACCAGCTGGTACGTCAGCCGCGTAAGCGTACCGTCGAGAAATCCGACGTACCTGCGCTGCAGAACTGCCCGCAGCGTCGTGGCGTGTGCACCCGTGTGTACACCACCACGCCGAAAAAACCTAACTCGGCACTGCGTAAAGTATGCCGTGTGCGTCTGACCAACGGTTTCGAGGTTTCCTCGTACATCGGTGGTGAAGGCCACAACCTGCAAGAGCACAGCGTCGTCCTGATCCGTGGCGGCCGTGTAAAAGACTTGCCAGGTGTTCGTTACCACACCGTTCGCGGCTCTCTGGATACTTCGGGCGTTAAAGGCCGTAACCAGGGTCGTTCGAAGTACGGTACCAAGCGTCCGAAGTAATCGGTCGTTTGCAGACATCCATTTATTTGAGTCGATAAGAGTAAGGTCGGGCAGGGGTCGAAGACCCGCGTCCCGGGCTAACCTGAAGACCGTTTGAGGGCTTATCATGCCAAGACGTCGTGTAGCAGCAAAACGTGAGATTCTGGACGATCCGAAGTACGGATCCCAGATCCTCGCCAAGTTCATGAACCACGTGATGGAAAGCGGCAAGAAGGCTGTAGCCGAGCGCATCGTTTACGGTGCCCTGGATACCGTCAAAGCACGCAAGAACAGCGACCCCCTGGAAATCTTCGAGAAAGCTCTCGACGCCATCGCTCCGCTGGTCGAAGTCAAGTCCCGCCGTGTAGGCGGTGCTACTTACCAGGTTCCGGTTGAAGTTCGTCCATCCCGTCGTAACGCTCTGGCAATGCGCTGGCTCGTAGACTACGCCCGCAAGCGTGGCGAGAAGTCCATGGCTCTGCGCCTGGCCGGTGAACTGCTGGATGCTGCTGAAGGCAAGGGTGCTGCAGTCAAGAAGCGTGAAGACGTGCACCGTATGGCCGAGGCCAACAAGGCATTCTCGCACTACCGCTTCTAATTCAAGCATCAATCTTTTTGCGAGGGCTTTATGGCTCGTACTACAGCAATTAACCGCTACCGTAACATCGGTATCTGCGCGCACGTTGACGCGGGCAAGACTACCACTACCGAGCGGATCCTGTTCTACACAGGTCTGAGCCACAAAATGGGCGAGGTGCATGATGGCGCCGCGACCACCGACTGGATGGTGCAGGAGCAGGAGCGCGGTATCACCATTACCTCCGCTGCCGTTACCACCTTCTGGAAAGGCTCCAAAGGTCAGTACGACAACTACCGCGTAAACGTCATCGATACCCCCGGCCACGTTGACTTCACCATTGAAGTAGAGCGTTCGCTGCGTGTGCTCGACGGCGCGGTCGTCGTATTCTGCGGTACCTCTGGCGTTGAGCCTCAGTCTGAAACCGTATGGCGTCAGGCTAACAAGTACGGCGTTCCACGTGTTGTCTACGTGAACAAGATGGACCGTGCTGGTGCCAACTTCCTGCGTGTAGTTGGTCAGATCAAGAACCGTCTGGGTCATACCCCGGTTCCGATCCAGCTGGCTATCGGCGCTGAAGACGACTTCCAGGGTCAGGTCGACCTGATCAAGATGAAAGCCATCTACTGGAACGAAGACGACAAGGGCACCAGCTACCGCGAGGAAGAGATTCCTGCTGAGCTGGTCGACCTGGCCAACGAATGGCGCAACAACATGGTTGAGGCTGCTGCCGAGGCCAGCGAAGAGCTGATGAACAAGTACCTTGAAGAAGGTGAATTGTCCGTCGAAGAGATCAAGGCTGGTCTGCGCGCCCGTACCCTGGCGAGCGAGATCGTTCCTGCGGTCTGCGGCTCTTCCTTCAAGAACAAGGGTGTTCCCCTGGTTCTCGACGCCGTTATCGACTTCCTGCCAGCTCCAACCGAGATTCCAGCGATCAAGGGTATCCACCCTGACCTGGCTGAGACTCCGAAGGACGAGATCACCGAAGAGCAGTTCGATGAGCGTCACGCCGACGACAACGAGCCGTTCTCCGCTCTGGCATTCAAGATCGCTACCGACCCGTTCGTAGGTACTCTGACCTTCGTTCGTGTCTACTCGGGCGTTCTGAACTCCGGCGACTCGGTTATCAACTCGGTCAAAGGCAAGAAAGAGCGCGTTGGTCGTATGGTGCAGATGCACGCGAACCAGCGTGAAGAGATCAAGGAAGTTCGCGCTGGCGACATCGCGGCCCTGATCGGCATGAAAGACGTCACCACTGGTGAAACCCTGTGCGACGCCGACAAGCCAATCATTCTTGAGCGTATGGACTTCCCGGAGCCGGTTATTTCGGTAGCTGTTGAGCCGAAGACCAAGCAAGACCAGGAAAAGATGGGTATCGCACTGGGCAAACTGGCCCAGGAAGACCCGTCGTTCCGCGTCAAGACCGACGAAGAAACCGGCCAGACCATCATCTCCGGTATGGGTGAGCTGCACCTGGACATCATCGTTGACCGCATGAAGCGCGAGTTCAACGTTGAAGCCAACATCGGCAAGCCGCAGGTTTCGTACCGCGAGAAGATCACCAAGTCCAACGTCGAGATCGAAGGTAAGTTCGTACGTCAGTCGGGTGGTCGTGGTCAGTTCGGTCACTGCTGGGTTCGCTTCTCCGAGCCGGACGTGGACGCACAGGGCAACATCACTGAAGGCCTGGTGTTCTCGAACGAAGTCGTTGGTGGTGTGATTCCGAAGGAATACATCCCTGCGATCCAGAAGGGTATCGAAGAGCAGATGAAGAACGGCGTTGTTGCCGGCTATCCGCTGATCGGTCTGAAGGCCGCGGTATTCGACGGTTCGTACCACGACGTCGACTCCAACGAAATGGCGTTCAAGATCGCTGCTTCGATGGCAACCAAGCAACTGGCCCAGAAGGGTGGTGGCGTGGTCCTCGAGCCGATCATGAAGGTCGAAGTTGTAACTCCGGAAGACTACCTGGGTGACGTGATGGGTGACCTGAACCGTCGTCGTGGTCTGGTCCAGGGTATGGAAGATTCGGTCTCTGGCCGTGTCGTCCGTGCTGAAGTTCCGCTCGGAGAGATGTTCGGTTACGCAACCGACGTTCGTTCCATGTCTCAGGGTCGCGCAAGCTACTCCATGGAATTCTCCAAATACGCCGAAGCTCCGTCGAACATCGTCGAAGCACTCGTTAAAAAACAAGGCTAATCCCCTTTAGGCAAGAGGTTCACTGTCGTGGCTAAAGAAAAATTTGATCGTTCCCTTCCCCACGTTAACGTCGGCACCATCGGCCACGTTGACCACGGTAAGACCACTCTGACTGCAGCTCTGACTCGCGTCTGCTCCGAAGTTTTCGGTTCGGCCGTCGTTGAGTTCGATAAGATCGACTCGGCTCCAGAAGAAAAAGCACGCGGTATCACCATCAACACCGCTCACGTCGAGTACAACTCGAACATTCGTCACTACGCTCACGTTGACTGCCCAGGTCACGCTGACTACGTGAAGAACATGATCACCGGTGCTGCCCAGATGGACGGCGCGATCCTGGTTTGCTCGGCCGCCGATGGTCCGATGCCACAAACCCGTGAGCACATCCTGCTGTCCCGTCAGGTTGGCGTTCCGTACATCGTGGTCTTCCTGAACAAGGCTGACCTGGTAGACGACGCTGAGCTGCTGGAACTGGTCGAGATGGAAGTTCGCGACCTGCTGTCCACCTACGACTTCCCAGGCGACGACACCCCGATCATCATCGGTTCGGCTCGTATGGCTCTGGAAGGCAAAGACGACAACGAAATGGGTACCAGCGCTGTTAAGAAGCTGGTTGAAACTCTGGATGCCTACATCCCTGAGCCAGTTCGTGCCGTTGACCAGCCGTTCCTGATGCCGATCGAAGACGTCTTCTCGATCTCGGGTCGTGGTACCGTTGTTACCGGTCGTATCGAGCGTGGTATCGTCCGCGTTCAAGACGCTCTGGAAATCGTTGGTCTGCGTCCAACCACCACCACCACCTGCACCGGCGTTGAGATGTTCCGCAAGCTGCTGGACGAAGGTCGTGCTGGCGAGAACTGCGGCGTCCTGCTGCGTGGCACCAAGCGTGACGAAGTTGAGCGTGGCCAGGTTCTGGTCAAGCCAGGTTCGGTCAAGCCGCACACCAAGTTCACCGCAGAAGTCTACGTTCTGTCGAAGGAAGAAGGCGGTCGTCACACTCCGTTCTTCAAAGGCTACCGTCCTCAGTTCTACTTCCGTACCACTGACGTGACCGGTAACTGCGAACTGCCGGAAGGCGTTGAAATGGTGATGCCAGGTGACAACATTCAGATGACTGTCACCCTGATCAAGACCATCGCAATGGAAGACGGTCTGCGCTTCGCTATCCGTGAAGGCGGTCGTACCGTCGGTGCCGGCGTCGTAGCCAAAATCATCGAGTAATCACTCGGTCGATTGAAAAAGCCCCCGCTCAGCGGGGGCTTTTTTTATTGGGTTGACACTAAATTGGGGCGTCTATAGAATCACGCCTCCTTTTAACGGGCGTAGTGCGCCCGATGGGAACAGCCTGGAGTCTGAAATCCAATGCAAAATCAGCAAATCCGTATCAGGTTGAAGGCTTTTGACCATCGCCTGATCGACCAATCCACCCAGGAAATCGTGGAAACCGCGAAACGTACTGGTGCACAAGTGCGTGGTCCAATTCCACTGCCAACCCGCAAAGAGCGTTTCACCGTTCTGGTTTCCCCGCACGTCAACAAAGACGCGCGTGACCAGTACGAGATCCGCACTCATAAGCGTGTTCTGGACATCGTCCAGCCAACGGATAAAACCGTTGACGCGCTGATGAAGCTTGACCTTGCGGCAGGCGTGGAAGTACAGATCAGCCTCGGCTAAGACTTCGGTCTGAGTCGTGTAACGCTCTGAAATGGGCGGCCATAGCGGGTGAAAGCCCCGTACACTCATGAGGTTTACAACATGACTATTGGTGTAGTCGGTCGCAAGTGCGGTATGACCCGCATTTTCACCGAAGAAGGTGTCTCCATTCCGGTCACGGTCATCGAGATCGAGCCGAATCGTGTCACCCAGTTCAAAACTGAAGAAACCGATGGCTACCGTGCAGTGCAAGTCACTGTCGGCGAGCGTCGTGCTTCGCGTGTGACTGCCGCTCAGGCAGGTCACTTCGCCAAGGCTAACGTTGCCGCTGGTCGCGGTGTTTGGGAGTTCCGTCTTGAAGAAGGCGATTTCCAGGCTGGCGATCTGATCAAAGCTGAACTCTTCACTGCAGGCCAGCTGGTAGACGTAACCGGTCAGTCCAAAGGTAAAGGCTTCGCCGGTACCATCAAGCGTTGGAACTTCCGTGGTCAAGACAACACCCACGGTAACTCCGTATCGCACCGTGTCCCTGGCTCCATCGGCCAGTGCCAGACTCCTGGTCGTGTATTCAAGGGCAAGAAGATGTCCGGTCACATGGGCGCCGAGCGCGTGACTGTTCAGTCCCTGGAAGTAGTACGCGTAGACGCAGAACGCAACCTGCTGCTGATCAAGGGTGCCGTTCCAGGCGCTACTGGCGGCGACGTGGTTGTGCGTCCAGCTGTCAAGGCTCGCGGTTAAGGGGAAACTGACATGCAACTTAATGTAAATGACGCTCAGGCGATCGAAGTTTCCGAACTGACTTTCGGTGGCGAATTCAACGAGACGCTGGTACACCAAGCAGTCGTGGCCTACATGGCCGGCGGCCGTCAGGGCACCAAGCAGCAGAAGACCCGTTCCGACGTAGCAGGTGGCGGCAAGCGCCCGTGGCGTCAGAAAGGCACCGGCCGCGCTCGTGCCGGTACCACTCGCGGCCCGATCTGGCGCGGCGGTGGTGTCACCTTCGCAGCTCGTCCACAGGACCACTCGCAGAAGCTCAACAAGAAGATGTATCGCGCAGCTCTGCGCTCCATCCTCTCCGAGCTGGTACGTAGCGAGCGTCTGGTCGTAGTTCAGGACTTCGCTGTTGAAGCCCCGAAGACCAAAGACCTGCTGAACAAGCTGAACGGCATGGGTCTGAACGACGTACTGATCGTTTCCGACGCCGTTGATCAGAACCTGTACCTGGCTGCTCGTAACCTGCCGCACGTCGACGTACGTGACGTTCAGGGTTCCGATCCGGTCAGTCTGATCGCATACGAGAAAGTGTTGATCACTGTCTCGGCCGTGAAGAAATTCGAGGAGCTGCTGGGATGAACCAGGAACGCGTATTTAAAGTCCTCCTTGGCCCGCACGTTTCCGAGAAGGCTACCGTTCTGGCTGAGAAGAAAGGCCAGTTCGTATTCAAGGTTGCTACTGATGCAACCAAGCTGGAAATCAAGAAAGCTGTCGAAGGCCTGTTCAACGTAAAAGTTGAAAACGTGTCGACCGTTAACGTTCTGGGTAAAACCAAGCGTACCGCACGTGGTCTGGGCAAGCGTAATGACTGGAAGAAGGCGATCGTCTCCCTTCAGCCAGGCCAAGATCTCGATTTCAGCAGCAGTGCTGAGTAAGGAAGGGGTGCATCATGGCAATCGTTAAATGCAAACCGACTTCCCCTGGCCGCCGTTTCGTGGTCAAGGTGGTCAACAAGGAGCTGCACAAAGGCGCTCCTCACGCACCGCTGATCGAGAAGAAATCGAAGTCTGGTGGTCGTAACAACAATGGCCGCATTACCACTCGTCACGTTGGTGGTGGTCATAAGCAGCATTACCGTCTGGTTGACTTCCGTCGCAACGACAAAGATGGCATTCCTGCCACCGTCGAGCGTATTGAATACGACCCGAACCGTACTGCTCACATCGCCCTGCTGTGCTACGCAGACGGCGAGCGTCGCTACATCATCGCCCCTAAAGGCGTTGCTGCTGGCGACCAGCTGATCGCAGGTGCTCTGGCCCCAATCAAGGCCGGTAACTCCCTGCAACTGCGCAACATCCCAGTAGGTAGCACCATTCACGGCATCGAACTGAAGCCGGGTAAAGGTGCTCAGATCGCTCGTTCCGCTGGTGCTTCGGCTCAGCTGATCGCTCGCGAAGGCGCTTACGTGACCCTGCGTCTGCGCTCTGGTGAAATGCGTAAAGTCCTGGCTGAGTGCCGTGCGACCCTGGGCGAAGTCTCGAACTCCGAGCACAGCCTGCGTTCGCTGGGTAAAGCTGGTGCCAAACGCTGGCGCGGCGTTCGCCCAACCGTTCGTGGTGTTGCCATGAACCCGGTTGACCACCCGCATGGTGGTGGTGAAGGTCGTACCTCCGGTGGTCGTCATCCGGTATCGCCATGGGGCTTCCCGACCAAGGGTGCGAAGACCCGTGGTAATAAGCGTACCGACAATATGATCGTCCGTCGTCGCAAGTAACTAGAGGGATACGACAGTGCCACGTTCTCTGAAAAAAGGTCCTTTTATCGATCTTCACCTTCTGAAGAAGATCGAAGTGGCGGTGGAGAAGAACGATCGCAAGCCAGTTAAAACCTGGTCGCGCCGTTCGATGATCCTGCCACAAATGGTCGGTCTGACCATCGCGGTACACAACGGTCGTCAGCATGTTCCAGTTCTCGTGAACGAAGACATGGTCGGCCACAAACTGGGCGAGTTCGCCGGTACCCGCACCTATCGCGGGCACGTGGCTGACAAGAAAGCCAAGCGTTAAGGGGTAAGGAAATGGAAGTAGCCGCTAAGTTGTCGGGCGCTCGAATCTCCGCCCAGAAAGCCCGCTTGGTCGCCGACCAGATCCGCGGGAAGAAGGTGGGCGAAGCGCTCAACCTGTTGGCCTTCAGCAGCAAAAAAGCCGCTGAAATCATGAAGAAAGTCCTCGAGTCGGCCGTTGCCAACGCCGAACACAACGAAGGCGCAGACGTTGATGACCTGAAAGTCTCCACCGTCTTCGTCAACGAAGGGCGTTCGCTGAAGCGCATCATGCCGCGTGCCAAAGGCCGCGCTGATCGCATCGTCAAGCGGTCTTGCCATATCACTGTCAAGGTTGCGGACAAGTAACGGAGTCGATCAGATGGGTCAGAAAGTACATCCCACTGGCATTCGCCTGGGAATCGTCAAGGAGCACACCTCCGTCTGGTATGCAGACGGCGCTACTTACGCAGATTACCTGTTGAAGGATCTGAAAACGCGTGAGTACCTCCAAGACAAACTAAAAAGCGCGTCCGTAAGCCGTATCGATATTCATCGTCCGGCTCAAACTGCACGCATCACCATCCACACCGCTCGTCCCGGTATCGTTATCGGCAAGAAGGGTGAGGACGTTGAGAAGCTGCGTCAGGACCTGACCAAGCAGATGGGTGTGCCTGTGCACATCAACATCGAAGAGATCCGCAAGCCGGAACTCGACGCAATGCTGGTTGCCCAGAGCGTAGCTCAGCAGCTGGAGCGCCGCGTAATGTTCCGTCGCGCCATGAAGCGCGCCGTGCAGAACGCCATGCGTATTGGTGCCAAGGGCATCAAGATCCAGGTTAGCGGTCGTCTCGGCGGCGCCGAGATCGCTCGTACTGAGTGGTATCGCGAAGGTCGTGTGCCTCTGCACACCCTGCGTGCCGATATCGACTACAACACCTACGAAGCTCACACCACCTACGGTGTGATCGGTGTGAAGGTTTGGATCTTCAAAGGCGAAGTTATTGGTGGTCGCCAGGAAGAGCTGAAGCCTCAAGCACCAGCGCCTCGTAAAAAAGCTGCTAAGTAAGGGGTACGCCAAATGTTGCAACCAAAGCGTACAAAATTCCGTAAGCAGATGACCGGCCACAACCGTGGTCTGGCACTGCGCGGTAGCAAGGTCAGCTTCGGCGAATTCGCCCTGAAGGCTGTTGCTCGCGGTCGTCTCACCGCCCGTCAGATCGAGTCGGCACGTCGTGCCCTGACCCGTCACGTAAAACGTGGCGGCAAGATCTGGATCCGTGTCTTCCCGGACAAGCCGGTTACCAAGAAGCCTCTCGAGGTTCGTATGGGTAAAGGTAAAGGTTCCGTGGAATACTGGGTTGCCCAGATTCAGCCAGGCAAAGTCCTGTACGAGATCGAGGGTGTTTCTGAAGAGCTGGCGCGCGAGGCCTTCGCCCTGGCTGCTGCAAAGCTGCCACTCGCCACCTCCTTTGTTAAGCGGACGGTGATGTGATGAAAGCGAATGAACTTCGTGAAAAATCGGCACAGCAGCTGAATGAGCAACTGCTCGGCTTGCTGCGCGACCAGTTCAATCTGCGTATGCAGAAGGCAACTGGCCAGTTGGGGCAGTCGCACCTGCTCTCGCAAGTTAAGCGTGACATCGCTCGCGTGAAAACTGTGCTCAACCAGCAGGCAGGTAAGTGATCATGGCTGAAGCTGAAAAAACCGTCCGTACGCTGACTGGCCGTGTCGTCAGCGACAAAATGGACAAGACCATCACCGTTCTGATCGAGCGTCGCGTCAAGCACCCGATCTACGGTAAATACGTTAAGCGTTCGACTAAGCTGCACGCGCACGACGAGACCAATCAGTGCAAGATCGGCGACAAGGTTTCCATCCGTGAAACCCGTCCGCTGGCCAAGACCAAGTCCTGGGCACTGGTTGAAGTCATCGAACGCGCTGTTGAAGTCTAAGGGCGAAGGGTCGGAGAAATTTTATGATTCAGACTCAATCCATGCTCGATGTGGCCGATAACAGCGGCGCTCGTCGCGTCATGTGCATCAAGGTGCTCGGCGGTTCCCACCGCCGTTACGCCGGTATCGGTGACATCATCAAAGTTACCGTCAAGGAAGCAATTCCGCGCGGTAAGGTCAAAAAAGGCCAGGTGATGACTGCCGTTGTCGTTCGTACCCGTCATGGTGTACGTCGCGCTGACGGTTCCATCATTCGTTTCGACGGCAACGCTGCTGTTCTGCTGAACACCAAGCAAGAGCCGATCGGCACTCGCATCTTCGGGCCAGTGACCCGTGAACTTCGTACCGAGAAGTTCATGAAGATCGTCTCGCTCGCCCCTGAAGTGCTCTAAGGAGATCCGACATGCAAAAGATTCGTCGTGACGACGAGATCATCGTGATCGCCGGCAAGGACAAAGGTAAGCGCGGTAAGGTGCTGAAGGTTCTCGCTGACAACCGTCTGGTTGTTGGTGGTGTCAACCTGGTCAAGCGTCATACCAAGCCTAACCCGATGGCGGGCGTCCAGGGCGGTATCGTCGAGAAAGAAGCGCCTCTGCACGCTTCCAACGTTGCCATTTTCAATGGTGAAACCAACAAGGCTGACCGCGTTGGCTTCAAGGTTGAAGACGGCAAGAAAATTCGTGTCTTCAAGTCGACCCAGAAAGCGGTTGATGCTTGAACACTGCTAGGTAGAAGACAATGGCACGACTGAAAGAGATTTACCGGAACGAAATCGCTCCCAAGCTTAAGGAAGAACTTAAGCTGGCGAACGTGATGGAAGTTCCTCGCGTAACCAAGATCACCCTGAACATGGGTCTGGGCGAAGCGGTCGGTGACAAGAAAGTCATCGAGAACGCCGTTGCCGACCTGGAAAAGATCACCGGCCAAAAAGCCGTTGTGACTTTCGCTCGCAAGTCGATTGCGGGTTTCAAGGTTCGTGAAGGTTGGCCGATTGGCGTCAAGGTAACCCTGCGCCGTGATCGTATGTACGAATTCCTGGACCGCCTGCTGGCGATCTCCCTGCCTCGGGTTCGCGACTTCCGCGGCCTGAATGCCAAGTCCTTCGATGGTCGTGGCAACTACAGCATGGGCGTGAAAGAGCAGATCATCTTCCCGGAAATCGACTACGACAAGATCGATGCTCTGCGCGGTCTGGACATCACCCTGACCACCACTGCTCGTACGGATGACGAAGGTCGCGCCCTGCTGCGTGCTTTCAAATTCCCGTTCCGCAACTGATTGGAGTAGGAAAATGGCCAAGAAGAGCATGAAGAACCGCGAGCTGAAGCGTCAGCTCACGGTAGCTAAGTACGCTAAGAAGCGTGCAGAGCTGAAAGCGACCATCGTCAACCTGAACGCCTCTCCTGAAGAGCGTTTCGCTGCCGTAGTCGCTCTGCAGAAGCAGCCACGTGACGCCAGCGCCTCGCGCCTGCGTAACCGTTGCCGCCTGACCGGTCGTCCTCACGGTGTATACCGTAAGTTCGGCCTGGGCCGTAACATGCTGCGTCAAGCTGCAATGCGTGGTGATGTTCCAGGTCTGGTCAAGGCCTCCTGGTAATCGCTGCAGGTGTAGAACCGGCGGAAGGGGAGAGATCTTCCGACCGTCGGTAACCTCGCCAACGAACAAGCCCCTTCATGGGGCTTGTTTCGTTTCTGCCTTGTGTCTAGAATGACCGGCTCACCTGAGCCTGGGTTTTTTACCCTGCCCGCTCGGGTGGTTGTGATAGCCGCAAGGCTAATAATTCTTGTATCAGGAGCATCTAGCCCATGAGTATGCAGGACCCGTTAGCGGACATGCTAACTCGCATCCGTAATGCCCAGATGGCTGAAAAGTCCGTCGTAAGCATGCCTTCCTCCACCCTGAAGGTCGCGGTTGCCAAAGTTCTGAAGGACGAAGGTTACATCGCTGGCTACCAGGTAACTGGTGAGGCCAAGCCTTCCCTGTCGATCGAACTGAAGTACTTCGAAGGCCGTCCGGTCATCGAGGAACTGAAGCGCTCCAGCCGTCCAGGCCTGCGCCAGTACAAGTCCGTCGCAGAGCTGCCGAAAGTACGTGGCGGCCTGGGCGTGTCTATCGTCTCCACCAACAAAGGTGTGATGACTGATCGCGCTGCGCGCGCTGCCGGTGTCGGCGGCGAAGTTCTGTGCACAGTGTTCTAAGGGGAGATAGGCATGTCTCGCGTCGCTAAGAACCCCGTTAAGCTGCCAGCTGGCGTCGAAGTCAAATTCGCCGGCCAACAGCTTTCGGTTAAGGGTGCCAAAGGCACTCTCGAACTGAACGTTCACTCGTCTGTTGAAGTTACCGAAGAGTCTGGTGAGCTGCGTTTCGCCGCTCGCAACGGTGACCAGCAAGCCCGCGCCATGGCCGGTACCACCCGTGCTCTGGTCAACAACATGGTTCAGGGCGTAAGCCAAGGCTTCGAGCGCAAGCTCCAGCTGATCGGTGTTGGTTACAAAGCACAGGCCAAAGGCACCGTCCTGAACCTGGCTCTGGGCTTCTCGCACCCAGTGGACTACGAACTGCCAGCCGGCATCACCGCTGAAACTCCCAGCCAGACCGACATCCTGATCAAGGGTATCGACAAGCAGCTGGTTGGTCAGGTGGCCGCTGAAATCCGCGACTTCCGTCCGCCAGAGCCTTACAAAGGCAAGGGTGTGCGTTACGCGGACGAAGTAGTCCGTCGTAAAGAAGCCAAGAAGAAGTAGGGCCTAGCAAATGACCGACAAAAAAGTTACTCGACTGCGTCGCGCTCGCAAAGCACGCCTGAAAATGCACGAGCTCGAAGCCGTGCGTCTCTGCGTGTTCCGCTCCTCGCAGCACATCTACGCCCAGGTCATTTCGGCCGACGGCAGCAAGGTTCTGGCAAGCGCCTCGACCTTGGACAAAGAACTGCGTGATGGCGCCACCGGCAACATCGACGCGGCCACTAAGGTTGGCAAGCTGGTAGCTGAGCGCGCGAAAGCCGCCGGCGTTTCTCAAGTTGCTTTCGACCGTTCTGGCTTCAAGTACCACGGCCGCGTCAAGGCGCTGGCTGATGCTGCTCGTGAAGGCGGGCTGGAGTTCTAAGTTATGGCAAATAACGACCAAAAGCGCGACGAAGGCTACATCGAGAAGCTGGTTCAAGTTAACCGCGTTGCAAAAACCGTCAAAGGCGGCCGTATCTTCACCTTCACCGCGCTGACCGTGGTAGGTGATGGTAAGGGCCGTGTCGGCTTCGGCCGTGGCAAGTCGCGCGAAGTACCAGCCGCGATTCAGAAAGCCATGGAAGCTGCCCGTCGCAACATGATTCAGGTAGACCTGAAGGGCACCACCCTGCAGTACGCCACCAAGGCAGCCCACGGCGCCTCGAAGGTTTACATGCAGCCTGCCTCGGAAGGTACCGGTATCATCGCCGGCGGCGCAATGCGTGCTGTCCTGGAAGTTGCTGGTGTCCAGAACGTTCTGGCCAAGTGCTACGGTTCGACCAACCCAGTGAACGTGGTTTACGCCACCTTCAAGGGTCTGAAAGCCATGCAATCTCCTGAGTCCATTGCTGCCAAGCGCGGCAAGAGCGTTGAGGAGATCATCTGATTATGGCAACCGTAAAAGTAACGCTGATCAAAAGCACCGCCGGCCGCCTGCCTAACCACAAACTGTGCGTTAAGGGTCTGGGTCTGCGTCGCATCGGTCACACTGTAGAAGTCCAGGATACTCCCGAGAACCGCGGGATGATCAACAAGGCTTACTACATGCTGCGCGTCGAGGGTTAATCGATGAAACTCAATGATCTGAGTCCAGCGCCGGGTTCCCGTCGCGAGAAGCATCGTCCGGGTCGTGGTATCGGTAGCGGTTTGGGCAAGACCGGTGGCCGCGGCCACAAAGGTCAGACCTCCCGTTCCGGTGGTTCGATCGCTCCGGGCTTCGAAGGCGGTCAACAGCCGCTGCACCGTCGTCTGCCGAAATTCGGCTTCGTTTCCCTGAAAGCCATGGACCGCGCTGAAGTGCGTCTGTCCGAGCTGGCCAAAGTGGAAGGCGACGTGGTCTCCGTGCAATCCCTGAAGGATGCCAACGTGATCGGCCAGAACGTACAGCGTGTGAAAATCATGCTGTCGGGCGAAGTCACTCGCGCAGTCACCATCAAGGGTATCGCAGCCACCAAGGGTGCGCGTGCGGCTATCGAAGCAGCTGGCGGCAAGTTCGAGGAATAAATGGCTAAGCAAGGTGCTCTCTCTTCGCTCGGTAAGGGCGGGATGTCGGAACTCTGGGCTCGTCTGCGCTTTCTGTTCATGGCGATCATCGTCTATCGGATCGGCGCGCATATCCCGGTGCCTGGCATCAATCCGGACCGTCTGGCGGATCTGTTTCGGCAGAATGAGGGGACCATTCTTAGCTTGTTCAACATGTTTTCCGGTGGTGCGCTGGAGCGCATGAGTATCTTTGCACTGGGGATCATGCCGTACATCTCGGCATCGATCATCATGCAGCTCATGACCGCGGTCAGCCCACAACTGGAGCAGTTGAAGAAGGAAGGTGAAGCTGGCCGTCGCAAGATCAGCCAGTACACCCGCTACGGCACCGTTATCCTGGCACTGGTTCAAGCCATTGGCATGTCCATTGGCCTGGCCAACCAGGGCGTGGCGTTTTCTGTTGGTCTGAGCTTCTATGTTGTCGCCGTTGCCACTTTCGTGGCCGGCGCGATGTTCATGATGTGGCTGGGCGAGCAGATCACCGAGCGCGGTGTGGGCAACGGTATCTCGATGTTGATCTTCGCAGGTATCGTTGCCGGTCTTCCGAGAGCAATCGGGCAGTCTTTCGAGTCTGCGCGTACAGGCGATATCAACATTTTCGCCCTGGTCGCTATCGGTTTGCTGGCAGTAGCGATTATCGGCTTTGTGGTGTTCATTGAGCGTGGTCAGCGTCGTATCGCCGTTCACTACGCCAAGCGTCAGCAGGGCCGTAAGGTCTTTGCTGCGCAGACCAGCCACTTGCCGCTCAAGGTGAACATGGCAGGGGTCATCCCGGCTATTTTCGCCAGCAGCATTTTGCTGTTCCCGGCTTCGCTGGGTGCCTGGTTCGGTCAGTCCGAGGGTATGGGCTGGCTGCAGGACATCTCGCAGTCGATCGCTCCTGGTCAGCCGTTGAACATTCTGCTGTTTAGTGCAGGGGTCATTTTCTTCTGCTTCTTCTATACAGCGTTGATGTTCAACCCGAAAGACGTAGCGGAAAACCTGAAGAAGTCCGGTGCCTTTATTCCGGGTATCCGTCCTGGTGAGCAGTCGGCGCGCTATATCGATGGCGTTCTGACTCGTCTGACCATGTTCGGTGCTCTTTACATGATGGCCGTCTGCCTTCTGCCCCAGTTCCTGGTGGTGGCAGCAAACGTGCCGTTCTACCTTGGCGGGACCTCGTTGCTGATTGTGGTAGTGGTTGTGATGGACTTCATGTCCCAAGTACAATCGCACCTCGTTTCGCACCAGTACGAATCCCTGATGAAGAAAGCCAACCTGAAAGGCTACGGTGGCAGCGGTCTGCTGCGCTGATAGTCCCCTAAGGTTCGAGGAGTCGGTAATGAAAGTTCGTGCATCGGTGAAAAAGCTGTGCCGCAACTGCAAGATCATTCGTCGCGAAGGTATCGTGCGCGTGATCTGCAGCGCGGAACCGCGTCACAAGCAGCGCCAAGGCTGAGTGTGATCCGCGCTTCAAACCCAGCAGCTAGTGTGCTGCTGGGTTGATTATTCGTTTCTACAGCGATATTATCTCGCGCCCTATTTCTTGGCTTCCGGGGCGTAGGTAGCTGTCAATTGGAGTCCCACTGAATGGCCCGTATTGCAGGCGTCAACATTCCAGATAACAAGCACACTGTTATCTCGCTGACCTACATCTATGGTGTCGGTCGCACAACTGCACAGAAGATCTGTGCAGACGCTGGTGTAAATCCAGCCGCTAAGATCAAGGATCTGAGCGACGAGCAAATCGAAACCCTGCGTGGCGAAGTCGCGAAGTTCACCACTGAAGGTGACCTGCGCCGTGACATCAACATGAAGATCAAGCGCTTGATGGACCTGGGTTGCTACCGCGGCCTGCGTCATCGTAAAGGTCTGCCGGTTCGCGGTCAGCGCACCAAGACCAACGCACGCACCCGTAAGGGCCCGCGTAAGCCGATCCGCAAGTAATCGCCCAGGAATATAGACATGGCAAAACCTGCTGCTCGTCCTCGTAAGAAAGTCAAAAAGACAGTGGTTGATGGCATCGCCCACATCCATGCGTCTTTCAACAACACCATCGTGACCATCACCGACCGTCAGGGCAACGCATTGTCCTGGGCTACTTCCGGTGGTTCGGGTTTCCGTGGTTCGCGCAAATCCACCCCGTTCGCAGCCCAGATCGCTGCTGAGCGTGCTGGTCAAGCTGCGCTGGAATATGGCCTGAAGAACCTCGACGTCAACGTCAAGGGTCCAGGTCCAGGTCGTGAGTCCGCCGTTCGTGCACTGAACAGCTGCGGCTACAAGATCGCCAGCATCACCGACGTGACGCCAATCCCGCACAACGGGTGCCGTCCGCCGAAGAAGCGTCGCGTGTAATCAGGAGACAGATAAATGGCACGTTACATTGGTCCAAAATGCAAACTGTCTCGTCGTGAAGGCACCGACCTGTTCCTGAAGAGCGGCGTTCGCGCTCTGGAATCGAAGTGCAACATCGAAGCAGCCCCAGGTATCCACGGCCAGCGCCGTGGCCGTCAGTCCGACTACGGTACCCAGCTGCGCGAGAAGCAAAAAGTTCGTCGTATCTACGGTGTACTGGAGCGTCAGTTCCGCGGTTACTACCAGGCTGCCGCCTCGAAAAAAGGCGCTACCGGTGAAAACCTGCTGCAACTGCTCGAGTGCCGTCTGGATAACGTTGTCTACCGTATGGGCTTCGGTTCCACTCGTTCGGAATCGCGTCAGCTGGTTTCGCACAAGGCAATCAGCGTCAACGGCAAGACCGTAAACATTCCATCCTACCAAGTTCGTCCGGGTGACGTGGTCGCGGTTCGCGAGAAGTCGCAGAACCAGCTGCGCATTGTTCAAGCCCTTGAACTGTGCGCCCAGCGTGGCCGCGTTGAGTGGGTTGACGTGGATGCTGCCAAGAAGTCGGGCGTTTTCAAGAACGTTCCTGCTCGCAGCGACCTGTCCGCCGACATCAACGAAAACCTGATTGTCGAGCTCTACTCCAAGTAAGGGCTAGAAAATAGGTGCATCCATGCAGATTTCGGTAAATGAGTTCCTGACACCCCGCCACATTGATGTGCAGGTTGTCAGTCCGACCCGCGCCAAGATCACGCTCGAGCCTCTCGAGCGTGGTTTCGGCCATACCCTGGGCAACGCGCTGCGCCGCATCCTGTTGTCCTCCATGCCTGGCTGTGCAGTAGTCGAGGCCGAGATCGATGGCGTACTCCACGAGTACTCCGCGATCGAAGGTGTACAGGAAGACGTCATTGAAATCCTGTTGAACCTCAAAGGCCTGGCTATCAAACTGCACGGTCGTGACGAAGTTACGCTGACCTTGTCGAAAAAGGGTTCGGGGGTGGTTACCGCTGCCGATATTCAGCTGGATCACGATGTCGAGATCGTCAATCCCGATCACGTAATCGCGAACCTGGCGTCCAACGGCGCCCTGAACATGAAGCTCACCGTAGCTCGTGGTCGCGGTTACGAGCCGGCCGACTCCCGTCAAACCGACGAAGACGAAAGCCGCAGCATCGGCCGTCTGCAGTTGGACGCTTCGTTCAGCCCGGTGCGTCGTATCGCCTATGTGGTCGAGAACGCCCGTGTTGAACAGCGTACCAACTTGGACAAGCTGGTCATCGATCTGGAAACCAACGGTACCCTGGACCCTGAAGAGGCTATCCGCCGCGCCGCGACCATCCTGCAACAGCAGTTGGCCGCGTTCGTCGACCTCAAAGGTGACAGCGAGCCTGTTGTAGTCGAGCAGGAAGACGAGATCGATCCGATCCTGCTGCGTCCGGTTGACGATCTGGAACTGACCGTACGTTCGGCCAACTGCCTCAAGGCGGAGAACATCTACTACATCGGCGACCTGATTCAGCGTACCGAAGTAGAGCTGTTGAAGACTCCTAACCTGGGCAAGAAGTCCCTGACTGAAATCAAGGACGTCCTGGCCTCTCGTGGTCTGTCTCTCGGCATGCGCCTCGACAACTGGCCGCCTGCAAGTCTTAAGAAAGACGACAAGGCGACCGCCTGATCGTCGTAATCACCGAACGTAGTGTTTGGTAAGGAATGAATCATGCGTCATCGTAAAAGTGGACGTCACCTGAGCCGTACCAGCTCTCACCGCAAGGCTATGTTCCAGAACATGGCAGTGTCGCTGATCGAGCACGAGCTGATCAAAACCACCCTGCCGAAAGCCAAGGAACTGCGCCGCGTTGCCGAGCCGCTGATCACCCTGGCCAAGGAAGACAGCGTCGCCAACCGTCGTCTGGCTTTCGACCGTACCCGTTCGAAAGCTGCCGTTGGCAAGCTGTTCAACGACCTGGGCAAGCGTTACGCCACCCGTCAGGGCGGCTACCTGCGCATCCTGAAGTGCGGTTTCCGCGCTGGCGACAACGCGCCTATGGCGTACGTCGAGCTGGTTGATCGTCCGGTCGGTGGTGCTGTAGAAGCCGCCGAGTAAGACGTCAGTCTGCTACAAAGAACCGGGCCTAGTGCCCGGTTTTTTGTGTCCGGATGAATTGTTAATTTCTATTGATATGAGTCAATCAATGAATTAGTTCTTGTCATCAAGGTCGCCGATACTTGTCAGCACGCCGATCAGCGGCAGCCAAAGACTGATAAGGAGAGCCCATGAGCAAGATTCTCACCACCGCCAGCGGTGCCCCGGTAGCAGATAACCAGAACTCCCGTTCGGCCGGCCCTCGTGGCCCGTTGTTGCTCGATGACTTCCACTTGATCGAGAAGCTTGCCCATTTCAATCGGGAGAACATCCCGGAGCGCCGTGTACACGCCAAGGGTTCTGGCGCCTACGGCACCTTCACCGTCACCCGCGACATCACTCAGTACACCAGCGCCAAGCTGTTCGAGCGTATTGGCAAGGAAACCGAGACCTTCTTGCGCTTCTCTACCGTAGGCGGTGAACGCGGTTCTGCGGATACCGAGCGAGACCCGCGTGGCTTTGCGGTGAAGTTCTATACCGAGGAGGGCAACTGGGACATCGTTGGCAACAACACGCCAGTATTCTTCATTCGCGACCCGCTGAAGTTCCCGGACTTCATCCATACCCAGAAGCGCCACCCTCAGTCCAATCTGAAGAATGCCCAGATGATGTGGGACTTCTGGTCCCATTCGCCGGAGGCGCTGCACCAAGTCACCATCCTGTTCTCTGATCGGGGCATTCCGGATGGCTACCGGCACATGCACGGCTTTGGTAGCCACACCTACAGCCTGATCAACGCCAAGGGTGAGCGTACTTGGGTCAAATGGCACTTCAAGACCCAGCAGGGCATCAAGAACCTGGCGCCTGCCGAAGCCGCTCGCCTGGCTGGCACGGATCCGGACTACGCTCAACGTGACCTGTTCGAGGCCATCGAGCGGGGTGACTACCCGCGCTGGAGTGTTTGCATCCAGGTGATGAGTGAGGCCGAAGCGGCAGGTCGCGAAGAGAACCCCTTCGATGTGACCAAGACCTGGTCGCAGAAGGACTATCCGCTGATCGAGGTTGGGGTCCTGGAACTCAACCGCAACCCGCTCAACTATTTCGCTGAAGTCGAGCAGGCTGCCTTTGGGCCGAGCAACATGGTGCCGGGTGTTGGCCTCTCGCCGGACCGGATGCTGCAAGGTCGCGTGTTCGCCTATGCCGATGCTCACCGCTATCGCGTTGGCACCAACCACCAGCAGTTGCCGGTCAACGCGCCGCGTTGCCCTGTGCACAGTTATCAGCGTGATGGTGCGATGGCCTCCGGCAGCTATGGCGGCGCGCCGAACTACGAGCCCAACAGCTACAGCGATGCGCCCAAGCAGTCGCCGCGTCACGCCGAGCCGGCGCTGGCCCTGCAAGGTGCCGCCGATCGCTATGACCACCGCGAAGATAGCGACTACTACAGTCACGCCGGTGCGCTGTTTCGCTTGATGAGTGCAGAACAAAAAGCGCTGCTGATCAGCAACATCGCTGGGGCGATGGCAGGTGTCAGCGATGATGTGGTGCAGCGCCAGTTGCAGTACTTCTTCAAGGCGGATCCGGCCTATGGCGAGGGTGTCGCAAAGGCCTTGGGCGTGAATCTCGCCTAAGTCGAAGTGATAAGAAGAACCGCCCTCATTTGGGCGGTTTTTCAATGAATATCACTACTGTTTAACCGATTTTTTGCTTCTAATTGCGCCTTTGTCCGTGACCGCGAGCAAAACCTGGTTCACACTAGGAGCCATAAGCCGTTTTCACAGGGAGAAGCAGGGCGATGCAAGGTCACCCGGACGTAATCAACTACCTCGTCACGTTGCTGAAGGGCGAACTGGCAGCACGCGATCAGTACTTCATTCATTCGCGCATGTATGAAGACTGGGGCCTGTCCAAGCTCTACGAACGTATCAACCACGAGATGGAAGAGGAGACGCAGCACGCCGATGCCCTGATGCGTCGCATCCTGATGCTCGAAGGCACCCCGGACATGCGCGCCGACGATCTGGAAGTCGGCAGCACCGTGCCAGAGATGATCGAGGCCGACCTGAAGCTCGAGTACAAGGTGCGCGCCGCGCTGTGCAAAGGCATCGAGTTGTGCGAGCTGCACAAGGACTACATCAGCCGCGACATTCTGCGTGCGCAGCTGGCTGACACCGAAGAAGATCACACCTACTGGCTGGAGAAGCAGCAAGGTTTGATCAAGGCAATCGGCCTGGAGAACTACCTGCAGTCGCAAATGTAATTGCTCCACACCCTCCGCGAGGAGGTGGTGCCAAACAAAAAGCCCCTGGCATTTGCATGCCAGGGGCTTTTTTCATCACGCTCGATCGCGCTCCAGCAGCGGCTTGAGGTAATGACCGGTATAGGACTGTTTCATCTCGGCCAACTCCTCAGGTGTACCGCAGGCGATGATCTGGCCACCCTTCGAACCGCCCTCCGGCCCAAGGTCCACAAGCCAGTCGGCGGTCTTGATCACGTCCAGGTTATGCTCGATCACCACCACGGTGTTGCCGTGGTCGCGCAGGCGATGCAGCACATCGAGCAGTTGCTGAATGTCGGCGAAATGCAGGCCCGTGGTCGGCTCGTCGAGGATATAGAGCGTCTTGCCGGTATCGCGCTTGGACAGCTCGCGGGACAGCTTGACCCGCTGCGCTTCGCCGCCTGATAGGGTTGTGGCCGATTGCCCGAGCTTGATGTAGGAAAGCCCCACATCCATCAGCGTTTGCAGCTTGCGCGCCAGGGCCGGGACTGGGTCGAAGAATTCCCGGGCATCCTCGATGGTCATCTCCAGGATCTCGTGGATGTTCTTGCCCTTGTATTTGATCTCCAGGGTCTCGCGGTTGTAACGCTTACTCTTGCACACGTCGCACGGCACGTAGATATCCGGCAGGAAGTGCATCTCTACCTTGATCAGGCCATCGCCCTGGCAGGCTTCGCAGCGACCGCCCTTGACGTTGAACGAGAAACGCCCCGGGCCATAACCACGGGCGCGCGACTCCGGCACGCCAGCGAACAGCTCACGGATCGGTGTGAAGATGCCGGTGTAGGTCGCCGGGTTGGAGCGGGGCGTGCGGCCGATCGGGCTCTGATCGATGTCGACCACCTTGTCCAGGTGCTGCAGGCCGTCGAGGCTTGTGTGCGCGGCGGCCTCCAGGCTGCTGGCGCCATTGAGGGCTGTAGCGGCCAGGGGGAACAGGGTGTTGTTGATCAGGGTCGATTTACCCGAACCGGAAACCCCGGTGACGCAGGTCAGCAAGCCGATCGGTACCTCGAGGTCGACGCTCTGCAGGTTGTTCCCGCGGGCGCCTTTGAGCTTGAGTGCAAGTTTCTTGTTACGCGGCGTGCGTTTGGCCGGCACGGCGATCTTCTTGCGCCCGGACAGGTACTTGCCGGTGAGCGAGTCGGGGTGGGCCATGACCTCCTCGGGCGAGCCCTCGGCGACGATCTGCCCACCATGCACGCCGGCGCCAGGGCCGATGTCCACGACATAATCGGCCAGGCGGATAGCATCCTCGTCGTGCTCCACCACGATCACGGTGTTGCCCAGGTCTCGCAGGTGATTGAGCGTGGCGAGCAAGCGGTCGTTGTCGCGCTGGTGCAGGCCGATGGAGGGCTCGTCGAGAATGTACATCACCCCCACCAGGCCGGCGCCGATCTGGCTGGCCAGGCGGATGCGCTGGGCTTCGCCACCGGAGAGCGTTTCGGCGCTGCGATCCAGGGTCAGGTAGTCGAGGCCGACGTTGACCAGGAACTGCAGGCGCTCGCAGATTTCCTTGAGGATCTTCGCCGCGATTTCGCCGCGCCGGCCGGTCAGGGTC
Source organism: Pseudomonas sp. NY15354 (assembly GCF_048068075.1). Lineage (NCBI taxonomy): Bacteria > Pseudomonadati > Pseudomonadota > Gammaproteobacteria > Pseudomonadales > Pseudomonadaceae > Pseudomonas > Pseudomonas sp. NY15354. The sequence goes on along the minus strand of NZ_JBLUPV010000013.1, from coordinate 88,913 downwards.
AGGTCGCTGAAATAGTCACTGGCTTCGCCGATCGGCAGATTGGTGACGGCCGGCAAGGTCTTCTCGCCCACCCAAACGTGGCGCGCCTCGCGGCGCAGGCGTGTGCCGCGGCAATCGGGGCAGGGTTGGGTACCCAGGTATTTGGCCAGTTCCTCGCGCACGGTGGCCGATTCGGTCTCGCGGTAGCGCCGCTCCAGGTTGGGCACGATGCCCTCGAACGGGTGCGAGCGCTTGACGATGTCGCCACGGTCATTGAGGTACTTGAAGTCGACGCTTTGCTTGCCGCTGCCGTGCAGGATGACCTTCTGGTGCTCGGCCGACAGCTCACCGAATGGCAGCTCGAGACTGAAGCCATAATGTGCCGCGAGCGAGCCGAGCATCTGGAAGTAATAGACGTTGCGCCGGTCCCAGCCACGAATGGCGCCCTCGGCCAGGGTCAGCTCATTGTTGACCAGGCGCTTGGTATCGAAGAACTGCTTGACCCCCAGGCCGTCGCAGGTGGGGCAGGCGCCGGCTGGGTTGTTGAAGGAGAACAGTTTCGGTTCGAGCTCGCTGATGGCATGTCCGCACACCGGGCAGGCGAAGCGCGCGGAGAAGATCATCTCTTCGCCGGTCTCGTCGTCCATCGGCGCTACCAAGGCAATGCCATCGGCCAGCTTCAGCGCCGTCTCGAACGATTCCGCCAGGCGCTGCTGCAAGTCTTCACGTACCTTGAAGCGGTCCACCACCACATCGATGCTGTGCTTTTTCTGTTTATCCAGTTTGGGCAGCTCGTCCAGTTCGTAGAGCTTGCCGTTGACCCGGGCGCGTACGAAGCCCTGGGCCCGCAGTTCATCGAACACCGCCAGGTGCTCGCCCTTGCGTTCACGCACCACCGGCGCCAGCAGCATCAGCTTGCTGCCTTCGGGGCGCTCGAGGACCAGGTCGACCATCTGGCTGATCGTTTGCGCCTCCAGCGGAATGTCGTGGTCCGGGCAGCGTGGCGTGCCGACGCGGGCATAGAGCAGGCGCAGGTAGTCGTAGATTTCGGTGATGGTGCCGACCGTGGAGCGCGGATTGTGGGAGGTCGACTTCTGTTCGATGGAGATGGCTGGCGACAGACCTTCGATGGTATCGACGTCAGGTTTTTCCATCATCGACAGGAACTGTCGGGCATAGGCCGACAGGGATTCCACATAGCGCCGCTGGCCCTCGGCATAGAGGGTATCGAACGCCAGGGACGACTTGCCGGAGCCGGACAAGCCGGTGATCACGATCAGCTTGTCCCGGGGCAGGGTCAGGTCGATGTTCTTCAGGTTGTGGGTGCGTGCCCCACGAATCAGGATCTTGTCCACTGCGGCCTCGCTCGGCGGGCATAAACAAGGGAGTATAAGGCGCGCTGCCAGTACGCGGCAAAGCGTCGCGTAGATGCCGTTACGCTGTCGGACTGATAGAATCGCCGCCGGTTCACACGAGGTTATTCCATGCACGACACGCACAACGAGCGCATGAGTGGTAGCGAAACCCGCGCCGCTGGCGGCCTGGCCCTGGTCTTTGCCTTTCGTATGCTGGGCATGTTCATGGTCCTGCCGGTGCTGGCGACCTACGGCATGGACCTGGCCGGCGCCACACCGGCGTTGATTGGCCTCGCCATTGGCGCCTATGGCCTGACTCAGGCTGTCCTGCAGATCCCGTTCGGGATGATTTCCGACCGCATCGGGCGCCGTCCGGTCATTTATCTCGGGCTGGTGGTATTCGCCCTCGGCAGCTTGTTGGCGGCTCAGGCGGACTCGATCTGGGGCGTGATCGCCGGCCGCATCTTGCAAGGCGCCGGTGCAATCTCGGCCGCCGTCATGGCGCTGCTGTCCGACCTGACCCGTGAACAGCATCGTACCAAGGCCATGGCCATGATTGGCATGAGCATCGGGCTGTCGTTCGCGGTGGCCATGGTCGTCGGTCCACTGCTGACCCGTGCCTTCGGCCTGTCAGGGTTGTTCCTTGCCACGGCAGGACTCGCCCTAGTGGGGATCGCGCTCATCGCCTTCGTAGTGCCCAGCGCCCACAGTGCGTTGCAGCACCGCGAATCGGGCGTCGCCCGCAAGGCCCTTGGCCCGACCCTTCGTCATCCGGACCTTTTGCGCCTGGATGTGGGTATCTTCATCCTCCATGCCATCCTCATGGCCAGCTTCGTCGCATTGCCCTTGGCCTTCGTCGAACGTGGCGGCCTGCCGAAAGAACAGCACTGGTGGGTATACCTGACCGCCTTGCTGATTTCATTTTTTGCAATGATCCCGTTCATCATCTACGGCGAGAAGAAGCGCAAGATGAAACGGGTGTTGCTCGGCGCGGTCAGTGTGCTGCTGGTGGTCGAGGTGTTCTTCTGGCAATGGGCTGACAACTTGCGCGGACTGGTGATCGGCACCGTGGTATTCTTTACCGCATTCAACCTGCTGGAGGCATCGCTGCCTTCGCTGGTGAGCAAAGTGTCGCCTGCTGGCGGTAAAGGGACGGCCATGGGGGTATATTCCACCAGTCAGTTCCTGGGTGCCGCTCTTGGAGGAATCATCGGTGGCTGGTTGTTCCAGCACGGTGGCCTTGGCATGGTGTTCCTCGGATGCGCAGGGTTGTGCGCCATCTGGCTGGGCACTGCATTGAGCATGAACGAGCCGCCCTATGTGACCAGCCTGCGCATGCCGCTGTCGCCCGAAGGCGTCCGGGAAGCCGGGCTGACCGAGCGTCTGTTGGCCGTGCCGGGTGTGACCGACGCCGTAGTGGTAGCAGAAGAAGCCGCCATCTATATCAAACTGGATACGAAAATTTTGGACCGTGCGACCCTCGAGCGTCTGGTGAACCCAGCCTCTTCGGCGTGCGAAGCCTAGGAGAACGTTATGGCCCGTGGGGTTAACAAAGTCATTCTGGTCGGTACTTGCGGTCAGGATCCCGAAGTCCGCTACCTGCCCAACGGTAACGCCGTGACCAACCTGAGCCTGGCCACCAGCGAGCAGTGGACCGACAAGCAGTCCGGCCAGAAGGTCGAGCGCACCGAGTGGCACCGTGTTGCCATGTTCGGCAAGGTCGCCGAGATCGCAGGCGAATACCTGCGCAAAGGTTCCCAGGTGTATATCGAGGGCAAGCTGCAGACCCGCGAGTGGGAAAAAGACGGCATCAAGCGCTACACCACCGAGATCATCGTCGACATGCAGGGCACCATGCAGCTGCTGGGCGGTCGTCCGCAAAACCAGCAACAGGGCGGCGATCCGTACAACCAGGGTGGTGGCAACTACAACCAAGGTGGCGGCCAGCAGCAATACAACCAGGCGCCACGCCAGCAGGCTCCGCGTCCACAGCAGGCGCCACAGCGCCCTGCACCGCAGCAGCCAGCTCCGCAACCGGCCGCTGACTTCGACAGCTTCGACGACGATATTCCGTTCTAGGATATAGCTGAGACATTTTTGTAAAGTTTTTTCTCCGAAAGCCCCAGGTGCTAGGCCCCTGGGGCTTTTTCTATGCCCAAAAATAAGTAAAAATTAGACGGTCATAATTGGCCGGGAGGATAGTTAGTCATGGTTGTAAAGAATTTAACAGTCACACCGGCCAGGGTGGCGAAGGTCAAAAACTTCACCTTCAGGGAGGGGGAGCGGTCCTGCGTCGTTATCGATGGAAAGGGGATGCCTCTCTACTATCCCAATCTGTATCTCACGACCCAGGTGAGGAACAGCAGCCGCTCGTCTTCAACGCTCACGAACTCCGCAGGTCACCTTTGTGCATTCCTCCAAGCCATGGACGAAGCAGGTGTGGACCTATTGGCTCGCATGTCGGCAGGGTACGTCCTGGAACCGTTTGAGGTAGAGGCGCTCAGAGGGACATTCCAGCGTCGATTGCTTGATCAGCCTGAAAAGAAGCATGGGATCTCTTTCTTCTCCAGTCGAGCACCGGTGTCGAAGGAGGTCATGCACGCCAGGGTTGGTGTGACTACCAAATACCTCGACTGGCTAGCGAAGCAATATCTGCGTGCACCCCGCGATCCAGATGAGCTGGCTCGTATCCTTCAGGCCTTGAAGGAACTCCGCCCAATCAATAAAAAACGGAACACTGTAAAAAGGAAAAGGGGTCTCAGTGATGTGGGTGTAGCGGCAGTAATCGAACTGCTTCGCCCTGGCTCAAGACTCAACATTTGGGAAGATCCTGCCACGCAGGTCAGGAACCGCCTCCTGTTCTCAGTCATGTACGAGCTTGGAATACGGCGAGGTGAGTTGCTGAATCTGAAAATTGAAGATCTGGACTTCGGCGCGAACCAACTCTCCGTAATGCGGCGTGCGGACGAGAAAGACGATCCTAGGCCCGATCAGCCACTGGTAAAAACCAATGATCGACTACTGCCTGTAAAGACCGTGCTGATGAATGAATTGCGTCGCTACATTACCGATTATCGACGCCACGTGCCGGGTGCCAAAAGACATGGTTTCGTCTTTGTGACGCATAAATCCGGGCCTACGCAGGGGCAGCCTCTTTCAATTGTAAATTATAAAAATATCGTCAACAGCTTGCGCGAGGCGGTCCCCCCACTTGCAGATTTCAGTGGTCACGATTTGAGGCATTACTGGAATGAGAGATTCTCCAGGCTTATGGAGACAGCCGGTGTGAGTGAGCCAGAAGAAGAACTCATGCGCTCCCAATTAATGGGATGGAAGTTTGGCAGTGGAAGCGCGAAACACTATATTCAAAGATACGTAGAGAAAAAGGCCAGCGAGCATAGCTTGAAGATGCAAGAAGAAAATATGAAGATTCCGGAGTTCAAATCATGATGCCAGTTGTCGCCACATCTGGCGTGAAAGAATCTCAAGCGGAACAGCAATCATTTTATGATCTGATTGCAAGTGAACGGACTACTCTTCGATCTGTTATGGACTGGGAGTTTTCCCCAAGCGCGCCTAGCTGGCAGCTCAGTAAAGACCATACGCTAAATTTAGACTTGATTATGAGTAGGACACCGCTGGAATATAGGGTGGCTGTCCGTAAAATGATGGCTCATTACGCCGCTACCTTTTCTGCTGCATCCACGATGGCAGTGGCAAACGCTTTATGGAAGTACTTCGAGTCTACTAATGGTCAGATTAATACTTCTCAGCTAATAAATTTCAAATCAGCACTTGGGGATAATCAAGAACATCTGCAAATGCTTCGCCCTTTCTTTAGGCGATGGCATACCTTTGGGATTCCCGGCGTAACGAAAGATGTCGTTACGATGATGGATGGCTGGAGGCTTCGCGGGCGCGAAAAGGGCTTGGCGATTAAGTCTATGGACCCTGAAAAAGGGGCGCTTTCAGATTTTGAATTTGCTGAATTCAATGATCGCCTGGTTTTTGGATATGAATCAGGCGCAATTGATCTTTATGACCTCTGTGTTTGTCTGATCCTTGCCTGCACAGGTCGCCGCCCAACACAGCTCACACATTTGAAGTGTGGGGATCTGATTTCCGTGCCTCTCGATGATGGAGGCCAAGACTACTTTCTCCACATTCCTAGGGCAAAGCAGGAGGGTGGGTCATTCCGGGACGAGTTTAAAACATATCAGCTAACAAGGTCCATGTGGGAGCTTCTGGAAAGCCATAAGCAAAAAGTCTGGCAGAGATTTGAAACGGCTGGATTCATGCTGACCGTTGAACAGCAGAAAATGCTTCCTTTATTCCCCACCAAGCGTGTACTGCCGGTTGCCACGAATGACGAACTGATTAGGGCCCTTCCTACAGATGTCTTGCATATTCGAACTCAAGTTTTTACTCAAACGCTTACCGCGACCGTAGAGAGTCTGGGTGTTATTTCGGAGCGAACTAATGATGCGCTGCATATTTTCGCTAAACGATTCAGGTATACGCTTGGCACTCGCGCAGCTCGCGAAGGTGTGAGTAAATATGTCATTGCTGAGCTTCTTGACCATAGCGACACGCAGCATGTTGATGTATACACCGAGAATGTCCCTGAACATCTTAAGAAAATTGATGAAGCTTTGGGGTTCCAGCTTGCGGTCTATGCTCAAGCCTTCGCTGGCACATTAGTGGATTCTGAGCTTGATGCTTTGCGTGGTTCAGATCCTTCGAGCCGAATTAAACATAAGAAGTGCGGGGTAGGCACGTGTGGTAATTTTTCCTATTGCGGAATGAATGCCCCCCGCCCGTGCTACACCTGTGTCAATTTTCAACCTTGGCTGGATGGGCCTCACGAAGAACTTTATATAGAGCTGATCGAAGAACGTGAGCAAATTCTTGCTGAGACGGGTGATTTAACTGTTGCTGCTGTGCTGGATCGCACGATCGTGGCAATTGCGGAAGTAATTCGTAAGTGTGACGAACGTAAAAGGTCTAAAGAAAATGAGTAATTTGTTTTATTTCACAAGCAAGGCGGAGCTTAGTGCTCAAGAAAATCTAAAGGAATTCATCAATAAATGCCGGGATGAATTAACGGTGTTTGGGAAGGAGTTGGATTTCGACGCTTGGCTATGGCCGAAGGCTGCTAATTTTACCAAATTAGGCTCCGGCTCTCGGTCTACGAGCATCGAAGACAAGATGGGGGAACCATTCATTTCCTTTGCCAAAGCCTATTTCAGGTATCAGCAAGGTCATAACCCAACCGGCACTAAAAATGAGAGCAAGGCACTTAAGGTATTAGAGAAGGTACTGACCGACTTGCACGGTCAGCCCGATATTTTAAAGTTAAATAGCTCTGTGCTTGATCAAGCTGCTCTAGTCGCAAGGGAGTATTACGTAGCTGCTGCGTACCAGTGTGGCCGTGAGCTTCAGCGACTAGCAAAATTTGTAAGCGATAACGATTTGGTTCCTACGTCTTGCTCAACGTGGGTGAACCCAATCCCCCGGCCTGAGGGCTCAGAGAAGACAGGAAAAAAGGCTGCTGAGGCAAGGGATAAAAAGCTTCCTCATCCTGATGCCGTGCTAGCGCTCGCGGACATTTTTGCCAATATAGGTGACGACCCAAGGGACATATTCACCACCAGTGTTTTTGCATTGCTGATGAGCGGTAGCGTTCGCATTTCTGAGGTTTTGCGTCTGCCGAATCGTTGCGAGCATCACGATGTTGATAAGTATGGTGATCCGGTTTATCGAATAGGCTACTTTTCTGGTAAAGGGTTCGGCGTAAACTTAAAACCTGTACCTACCGTTATGGTGCCAATTGTTCAAGAAGCTCTGAGACGCATTAGGACAATTACCGAAGAAGGCAGGGCTTTAGGTAAATGGCTAGAGGCAAATCCTGGCCAAATGTTTATTCATCCTGATTCCAGGCATAAAGATCGAACCAAGATCCTGAGTGAAGTGGAAGCCTGCGAAGCTCTGGGGTTCGGATTGCCAGCACATGAAGCTAAGCAGCGGATGTATCATCTCTATGGCTTTAAGAAAGGTGATGTTATTACGCTAGATACGCTGTGGGATAAGCTTAAGGATCGAGTTGATGAAAAATTCCCGGTGGTAAGTAAAAAGGCAGGCGTTAATTACGGCGATGCTCTTTTTGCTATGCAGCAGAACCGGCTGCACGCTCAGCGCGGAACGCTGCGGGTATTGCCCTGGCTGCCAAGTGTGAACATCGTAAATAACGATCTGTCTCCGCGAGAAAGCTTAGAGGAAGGGCAGCACACAAGTATCTTCGCTCGGTATGGATTCCGTCATTCAGATGGTTCGGAGATGAAGATCACGACGCACCAGATGCGCCATATGATCGACACGATGGGGCATCGGGGTGGCCTTTCGGAAGACGATATCGCTCGATTCGCAGGACGTGCTGATCCCAAACAGAACCGTGTCTACAATCACCTCACGCCGAAGGAGTTAGCTGCCAAATACGAGGCGGTGCAGCTTGCCGCTGGTTATGATCAGTCGGTCTTGATCCATTGTGAGCCGGTAAGCCGGGAAGCGTACGAATTAGCTCCGAAAGGGCCTGTGCATAGGTCGCGCTATGGATTCTGCCTTCATGACTTTGCAGCAGCCCCGTGCGGTCAATTCCGAGATTGCTTAAACTGCAATGAGCATCTATGTGAAAAACGGCCAGATACTAAAGAGGAGATTGAATCGCAATTGGCTGACATTGAGGAGCAGCTAGCTGCTTCGGAGGCCGCTATGCAGGAAGGGCATTACGGTGCTGATCGGTGGTTCGAACATCATAGCTTGTCTGCTGCGAGGATGCGGGAATTGGTCGGGATTTTAAAAGACGAAAGTGTGCCTGAAGGGTCTTTCATCAGGCTACGTCGAGAAAATCAGCCAAGTCATTCTGCACGTGCGCTTCGTGCACGTGGTGACATGCATACGAAATCGATTTCGGAAGAACCGAGTAACCGTTTGGCAAGTTTGATGGAGATGATGTAAATGGCCAAGCACCTGACCAAGGACGATATTCGCGCAATCGCTGACACCTTGTTGAGCTGGGAAGGTGCTTTAAATTGGGAGTTGCTTTGCGACAAAGTGGCTGGGCTGGTAGGGAAGCGTCCCACGCGCCAGTCACTCTCCTCTCATCTTGAAATTAAACGCGCTTTTGCCCAGGCAAAGAAGACAGCGACTGAAGAGGTCGTTCGAATTCCTACGCCTTCAAGTTTAAAAATCGCGGGGGACCGAATTGCCCGTTTGGAATCGGAAATCCAGGCGTTGAAGGCTGAGAACTCTCAACTGCTGGAAAAATTTCTAACGTGGCAATACAACGCATCAATTGCAGGCTTACATGAGTCGCAGCTGAACCGTCCGTTGCCACTCATAGATCGTGAGCGTTCTGATGCCCCAATACGCGCGAGGCCGAAGGTAGTGAGGTCGAAGAAATCATGAGCGTCGCCTACGGGCGGCCTTCTGAATATTTCTGCGTGATAGACCTGCTCCTAGAGCAGGAGGAGCCGAGCGGTGGGGTCTTCATGGCGGGAGCCTCGTCACTCCTCAGGTAACTGCCTGTGCAATGCTGAACTGAGGTTCCTCACTACAATTCACCTCAGTTTCTCGATCTAGAGGGTCTGTATGTGAAGTATGAACCTACCCAGCCTGGCAACCCCCACCGATTCACGATCAATCAGCATGTCTTCCCCAAAGCCAGTATCCAACGATTTGCAGGCATGGACGGCTCTGTGGAGGTTTTCTTAATCCCGCGCCAGAAGGTCATGCGACTCAAACCCAACAATCCGATTTTCTGTGCCCAGCGCGTGTGGGATCAGCGAACTGAGGCTGTGATAGGAAAGCGCATTGAGGACCGATTCCAAGCACTGGCTGATGCCATCGAGTGTGGGAGGGTGACCAAAATAGGGATTTGGGAAAAGCGAGTTGTTGAGGAATTTTTCTCTCTCTGGCGGACGCGTCAACGATTCCGGAATGAGGGTCTAGACGATGTGACACTCAACGGTGTGACCAGCGAGACACTGACGAAGGCTGAGCAAGAGGCGCTGGAGAGCAATCATACCCTGTACGCATCCGATGGAGTGATGAAGGGGCGGTTCTTGGCCGGCATCCATGTCTTCGGCTACCAGGACAACTTCATACAGGCGAACGAATCGATGCAGTGGGGAATCGTAAGGTCTCCCGTCCACCATTTTTTAGTACCGGATAGCTTCGAGGATATGATGATCGTCCCCGTGTCCCCTCAGGTGGCTATCGTCGCCGACATGCCTGATTGCGTGCTCACAGATGACGAGGTAGCGGTGATCAATCAAACCGCGATCACCCGTTCTACAAATTTCTACTTTGCTCGACAGCTCGCAAAGGCACCCATTATTCGCCGATCTGTTGTGTCCCCCTTCGGGAGCTTACTGCGCAGGCCATGACGCTGAGCGGGAATGCTGGAATGGGACGTAGCGATACCCGCTCCTGGAGCGGGATCATCCAGGGGTGGGTTTGGGGGCATGGATCGACTCGCCTGACCCGGACTGATCAACGTACGCCAGCCGTCATTCAGCACGATGAGCGGGACACGCCGGAGAGACGGAGAGTGCAACGCGAGGTCCGCTTGGTCATTGGGGCTGGCTGATCACATAGCCTAGCGTCCGAGGAACCAGAGCTACACCCAAGGGGAGCAACCTGCCGCTGGGTTCATTCGGCCTAAGGCCGGTGAACTGTGACAAGGCGTGTGGGGCCGCCCAAAGGACGGATGCAGGGAAGCATGGTGCAAAATCTGCACATTGCTCACTTGAGGCCAGTGAGTCCTCTGGCGCGGCACATCGTGATTGAGGCTTTCGTGGCTCAGTATCCACGGGCGCTCACAGCCGGGCTCGGCCCACGCATGCAGGGGCAGTCTGCCTAACAGGTCTTCAGGTCAGGTCTTGAGCAATGAGCGGAGATGGGAAATTGCACCTGACTTGACCAAGCGTTTGCGTTCCACTTGGCCGCCTGTTTGCATTCAGCTTGACCAGCCATTTGTATCGGATGTTACCAGTGCGCGAGTACGTTTTGATCGGCAGGTATCGATCCTAAGCTGCCGTTCGCTAACGGCAGAAATCGGCCATAAGCAGTCATCGGGCGTAGTGTTAGCGCTGCTGTTTATGCGAGCCGTTTAGACAGTGGAGCTAATTCGTGATAGGAATTGCCTCCCGGTCCGAGGCTAGCCACCTAGCGCAGGCGCAGAGTAATCGATGAGTTCTCGGATCGCGGTAATGCGCCCAATGGGTGTTGCGTCTTAAACAATTTCGCGGATGGGGTTAAGCAATGAAAGGGATGATCAGCCTTGTGGACTTCATCAAGGAGGTTAAACAGGAACTCCGTGCCGCTGTGGATAAAGAAGATCCATTTTTCGAAATGGGAGATGTGGAACTAGAGGTCACCTTCGCCTTAGACGCAACAGCTAAGGCAGGTGCAAAGTTGTTTGTCGTTGACATCGGCGGAGAGACCAAAGCCACCCAAACGCATAAGGTCAAGGTCATGCTTCATCCCTTTGTAGAGGATGATGCCCCCCAACAGATTCCGGCGCAGCACGCCAAAAAACGGTCTGAATTGGTAACTTCATATAAGAGTTCAAAGCAGAGAAAGGGTAAAACGACTGAACCACACTCGACTAGAGCACGTGTAGCACCTACAGCGCACAAGCCAAGCGTCCCTGCGACTCCCACCCCCGTTGCGCGACGTAGGCCCCCTGCTGGCTAATTTTATTGATCATCAACTCGAATTCATTGTTGTACTGCAAATATTCGACTAATAGAGCGGGTTCACCGGTCTGGTGGGCTAGCGACTCCACCAGCTCTGTATCGATTGCGGTTAGATGTGACAGGCAGAATAGGCCAAAAGCAGTCATTCGAGCGCGTCTATAAAATGCGGGGCGACTCAGTCGATAGCTACATGCCATACGAATAGGCTTCGCCCATCACGCCACTTGCACAAAGGATTTGAAATGCGCCGCTGCCGCCTTGCCTTGTCTCTGATGATCAGTCTCGCGATACCCGGCTTCGCCTCTGCCGCAACTGCCAAGAAGGGCACAACGAAGACTGAACTGCCTGATTGTTCAGCCGTAACGTTCGATGGGTCCAATCTCACAGAAGAAGAGAACGACTACTTTTTCTCTAACCAGAAGGATATTTCGACAGCACAGATTCTGCGCTTCGCACTTGGTAGAGATGCGATTTTGGCCGACTTCTACGCACGCCGGAAAGGCGCAGGCTTCAATGCCGATGTTCTGAAAATCAAGGATCTAGCTAAGCAGAAAGGGCTTGCATTGCAGATGGCCCATGACCTTACCGTAGCTGAAAATGCGCGCGTTGAGCAGAACAAGAACCATAAGTGGACCAAGGACACCGCCGATACTCTCTTCTGCCGTATAGACGCCATTGGCGACACCGCGACGAACAGCTACAACATCTATGCCACAAGCTACCTCAAAGGGCTTAAAGCGAAGCAGGAAGCCATGCATGGTCAAGTAGGCTACTTCGATGTGACGGTTAATGACTGCACCATCAGCAAATCTATCGACACCGGCAACCGCTACTCCGCCGTGAAGCCAGATCCTGATGCGCGATTCCTCACCGTGAACGCGACCTTCAAGAACACTGACAGCGAAGGTCGGCTACCACTCGAAGGCAGCTTGTTCATCAGAAAGGATGACAAAGATTTCAAGTTCGATACGACTGAAACCATCATGAGCGATGGCTATGGAATCCGTTTGCGGTCGCTGAACCCTCTCATCAAGCTCAACACGAAGCTCGTCTATAAGGTGCCTAACGAGTTGTCTGGCGAGGTTTATTGGAAGCCCGGTAGGAATGCCGAGGATAAGAAGCTCTGGTGTACCTACCTCCCGTCAACCTGATTCGTACCATAGCCAGCCATCTGTTGGTTACGGATTTATGTTTTCAATTTGGCAGGCTGCCGCTGGACGTGAGGGGCTACTCCGGGTCGAAAGCGGTCGCTCCTGATTACTCAAAGTTGTCCTTGGCGGGGCAGCTCGCGGCCAAAAACGGGCACCATTCACAGAACACAAAACAGGGAAATATTGAGCATATGACTGTGCCTGAGAAGTCTGAATGGCGCTGGCTAGAGACGGTGAAAGACCTGCTTAAAGAGTTGACCTCGCGAGTCCAGGACAGTGACTCAACAGCACTGTGTGATACATTCCCTTTCTTAGACTCGGCCAATGAGTCCCTAGAAACTCTAGAATGGCTCGTTAGTCACATGCGGCTGCGCGACGCATATGTGATATCGCGAGTGATTTACGAGACACTTCTTAACGCATGCTTCATCACTACTGACCGTCAAGTCCTAGGATTAAGAGCGCACACGCACGCTCAACAGAAAGCTCTTCGAGGACTAGTGCGGGCCATTGAAATTTCTGGCGAAAAAATATTTGAGCACAAGCCTGACGGCGTAGAGGAAATAATGAACATGCCATTGCATAAAAAATGGCTAGACGAGTTCACATCAAGATCTGGAAGAGAAGTAACCTCTTGGACTCCAGAAAATGTATCAAAGCGCTTGGAGGTAATTCACGAGGCGTTCGGTCTAAATAAAAGCCGGGGCTTTGCATTTGGCCTTTTGCTGTATAGGTACTCATCAGAAATAGCTCACGGCACTTTATTCGGAACAATGTTTTCATGGGGTGCGATGGAGATTGGAAAACCTTTATCTGGCCCAAAAGACATGGCTGTATTTAGAAAAAAGGAATTGCAGCACTTGATGAAGTTGCTTGCATACTCTATTGAGTCCGCGATAAAGATAATTTCAGCACTTCTTGGTGATGAAACCTTGTCTGACAGAGCAATACAAGCACGAGCCGACTTCTACGGTTCCCGAGAAGAAAAAAGCAGCTAAGCGAGTGGGACCTTTGGCTTGTGGATTCAACTGTCCGCCTCTAGCGCCCACTCGCTGGAGGGGGTTATGGCCATTGGAGCCCGTGCGAGAGGCTGCTTTGGGTCGAATCGCGACGGTCATACCTCGACCGTCGCAGGACGCTGTCAGACCTCCGTCTGCTCAGCCATCTCCAATGCGTCATCGACTTCAATGCCCAGGTATCGCACCGTGCTTTCAAGCTTTGTATGGCCGAGCAGGAGCTGAACTGCTCTCAGGTTCTTTGTCCTGCGATAGATCAGCGATGCCTTCGTACGTCTCATCGTGTGGGTGCCGTACATAGCTGGATCTAGCCCAATAGACTTTATCCACGCTTTGACGATTCGGGCGTACTGCCGGGTGGAGAGATGCACTGATGCGTGTAACCGGCTTGGAAAAAGACAATCCTCGCTGTGGAGCTGGGCTTGATGTATCCAGGCCTGTAAGGTCAGACGCGTTTGCTCTGTAATTTCAAACTGCACGGGCCGTTGGGTTTTCTGCTGCATCACTATTGCTCGCGATGACACGTGCTCCCCATGAGCAACGTCGCGTACGCGAAGCTTGGTCAGGTCGCAGGCTCGTAGCTTGCTGTCGATGGCCAGATCGAAGAGGGCTAAATCACGAATTTCCTCCGCGATTTGGAGCCTTACCCGAATGGCCCAGATATCTTTCAGTCGGAGCGGAGCTTTCTGCCCGACCAATTTTCCTTTATTCCAAGGCTGATGGCTGCTGGTTGTAATGGCGTTCATGGCTTGTCCTCCTTGTGAGGGAGGACAAGGATGGTCATCCCGACCCAGAGGCGCCAACCGACCCAAAGCGGACGGTGGCTGCTCGCAGCACAGCCTGGTAAATAACCTGCGCAATTGCTAATCGGGTGGCTATTGCGCCCTTTTTGGCGTGGTGCCATCATCGCGTTTTCATCCGTAAACCTGACTTGATGCCGCTTTAGCGGCTCAGCGTAGGACAATGGCAAGGGACTAGTTATGCAAGTTGCGACGGTAAGAACGAAGGAAGAGTTGACGACGGCACGATCAGGGGGCTATGACCAAATCGTGGTGGAAGGCGAACTGGCCGACAAGCTAAAACGCTCAAAGAAAGTGGCGCTCGCGGGCACGGTGACTCTGGGGATCTTGGGAGCTGCACTTGCTGCGGTCCCGTTTACCGGCGGTCTATCAATGGCCGCCGCCGTGCCCGTCGCTACGTTGACCGGGCTCGAAATCGCAGCAATCATCGCGGCTGCCTCAGTGGGGGTTGCCCTTATCGTCGCAGTATTCAAAGACTATGAGGAAATCTCTTACGGGAGCGGAAAAATGGTACTTAGAAAGAAACGGTCATGAGCAAATTTGTGCCTGGGCCGCCATACTTCTTCAAATGCAAAAGTTGCGATCACCGCTTTAATAAATCGGTAAAAATTGGTTTCATGTGCCCAAAGTGCAAATCAATTTGTGTCGTCCGTGATGATTCGGTTCGGAAATAGCTCCGGCGATACTCCAGACTGACCCACCGAGAGCTGATCTTGCATTAGTCCTGGAGAAGTTCTCAAAATGTTATGGAGGCTCTTCATGCCTGGCGTTGGACATGGCCTATAACCGACCGCTTCTGGCCGATTGCTGCCCTTCACAAGCGTCCGCTTTGGGTCGAAAGCAGTCTTTCATGACAGGCAGAGATAGACGGGATGGCAGCCTTGCCAAGACACTCGTATCCTTACCGGGCAAAGGATGGAGCTTAGCGATGAATGTCCACAGAGAGACGGCCAGCACATCGGCTAGCCCGAAATGCTGTACAACCTCGTAGCCAAGCCCAGCAAATGAGAAACATTATCTTTACTGCATCGTGAGCTGCCATGCAGGACGCTATCCACTCTTCCTCAGTAGGGCAGTTGTACCAGCAACATCACAGCTGGTTTCAAGGGTGGTTACATCGTCGGCCAGCCATTGCTCAGGTGCGATCAGATGATCTCTCCTTCACTACTAAGCACTCTTGCAAACAAGCTCAAAACCCAAATCGCAGGCAACAAGAAAGCCCCGAAGGGCTTTCTTACAACGCAGTTAGCTTCATCACTGGAGAAGCTTTTTCCTTGCATCGTTGAATTCTTGCTCAGTGATGTGACCATCCTCTTTCAGCTTTGCCCATTTGATCAGTTCATCAGCGACGGAGAACGTGCGAAGCCGCTCGCCTTTGATGATGTCAACGTCACTGTTCTCAGGAACGGTTTTCGCTTTGCCGGAGAAGATACCGTTGGCTTCAATCCATTGTGCGTGAGCACGTAGAGGGCTGAGGAACAGGACATTTAGGAGGATGATGTAAAGCAGTGCGATGACAGTCAAGGTTGCTGAGGCGATGAACTCGCTCACCTGGCGGTCCCATCTTTCAGCGGCCCCAAGCGTCGTGGCGAAGTACAGGGCGAACAGGACACAGCCAGTCAACGCTATGTACACGTAGCCCTTGTAGTTCCTCGCTGCGGTCTCAATGTGGCTGAAATCGCTGTTTTTCTTCATCATCACCAAGCCGAAAATCAGAAAAATGGCTGGGATGATTCCTACCAAGAAAAATAGAGACGGCAGTAGCAGAAGCACGAAAATCAGCAGCTTGCTCTGCTCGGCGCTGGATAAAGGTGTGTTAGTCATGGTCGCTTCCGCGTTTGTCGGATTGGATTAAGAGGCTTCGATTAATGCTTTATGAAGAGTTTCACGGCTTCAATAGCAATAATCAAAATTGCCCAGCCGATGAAAATTCTGCGGCGCGTAGAGTTGTTGCGTTTTGATTTGAAGAAGGAAGCAATACCCATGTGAATCAGAGGTATGAAAATGCTTCCGCCGATAGCTCTAGAAATGTAACTCTGGAACATGACTGGCTCTCGGACAATATCCATGACAGGGGATACGCTAAAGTCGTGCTTCACCGTGGCATAGAAAACGATGCAAAAGCTAATCGCTGAGAGAGCAATCGCAAGAGCTAATGAGGTAGGTTTTTTCGTGGATGCGTCAGTTTCGCTTTGACCTTTCACTTCTTTTTCTGGCGCTGATACTTCCATGTCCCTTCCTTAGTCATAATCGTGGCTACGCGGCTATGGCGAACCTATCGTGCATGGCATAGTAGCATCACTGCTGATTTGACCAAAAGGGAGGGGCTAAGTATGGACTATTTTCTGGACAAGTCAGATGAGCTGCACGCCGAAATTCTGCGGTTGCTGGACGGTGTACCAGCGTATCCCGGCGTACGTCATGAGATTGCTTTGGTAGCCTGTGGCATGGCACTGGAACACGCTTTGAGCCTACGGTTGTTGGTGAGAGCGCAGTGCTACACTTCGGCGTTGTCCATGATGAGACTGCAATACGAAGCCCTAACCCGAAGCGTCTGGTTGCTCTATGGAGCTACGGATATGCAGGTCGAGACGCTGGCGTCACCACTGACACTAGACGCAGAGCACGCAGCCAAGAAAATGCCCATGTTCGCTGCCATGCTTGAACAAATCGGGAAGACAGCTCCAGAGCAGGCGTCGAGGATGCTGCTTAGTTTCAAACAGACGAATTACCACGCGATGAATTCGTTCGTGCATAGCGGGATTCACCCTCTACGCCGCCATGCAGAAGGCTACCCAGTGAAGCTGATTCAGGAGGTGCTGAGGAACAGCAATGGGCTGAACGTGATGACCCTCCAAATGGGCGTGATTCTGAGCGGCGAACCGCGTTTCAATGGCGCCATCAGGGCTGTGCAGGAAGGATATCAACAGATCCTGCCGGGCTAGCTCCATCAAATTTAAGGTACGAAGGCACATGAGTAAGTCGAGCGAGTGGGCATCGCAGCTTAGCCCAGGGAAGACAGTACAAGTTACACAGCGCAGCTAGTGAATGAATCGCGCGCAAAGCAGCTTGTTGGATGGCATGCTCGATACAGATCTTGCAAAGATCGAGGCCGAGCTGAAACAGCTTCTTCCTGCGACTGCTCAAGGCGCCGCCGAACTAATTATTCTTTGCGACAAGGCCGAGATCATCGGCGAAACCCTGGCTATCCTCACTGAAAAGATTTTGCGTTCGCCGCTCCTGTTTGAGATAAGCCAATGTTTGGAAGAAGCAATGCTTACAAAGGTGTAGTTCATAGCGCCCCCCATCATGGGCTGTGTCATTGTCCCAGTGTGCTTGTAGGGTGCCGAACTGATGCTTGCCAGTATCCAAGCGGGTTGAGCAACGGCATACGTCGCACACGACGTCAGTAGCGCTCTCCATCTCGACGCTTCCGGTTATTTTCATCGCTGACTCCTGCAAACGCCTCTGACTTTCGCTTTCAGCATACAGGCTCCGGGACGGAGCGTAGGCTTGCCATTGAGGTATCCTGCGGACGTACCCACGGTCGATCTCTGCGGGTGGTGATCATGAAATCTGATGGTCAGCTCCATGCAAATGACCGGTCATATCGAATGCAATTGGGTGGTCGAGTCTGCGCAATATCCCAACCACTCATGACGGTTGTTGGACCGCTTACGATGGCTGAATGCCTGAGCCTGGTCCGTCCTAGTGGCAGGGAGACGGAGATTGCCACCGGGACTCGATCAGGGGTCGCTCTAGCCTAGAGACTAGGGAACCAGAGCGCATCCAGTGAGAGAAGAACCTGCCGCTGGATACATTCGGCCGAAGGCCGGTTGTCTGCGGGACGTAGAGTTGTCCCGCCTCCAAGGGCCGATGCAGGAAAGCAAGGTGCAGAATCTGCACATTGCTCCCTTGAGCCAGTGAGTCCTCCATGCGCAGCACATCTTGATTGTGGCTTTCGGGGCTCAGTATGGACGGGCGGTGGTAGTCGGGCTCGGAGCCACGCGTGCAGGGGCGGTCTGCCTAGTAGGTCTTCAGGTCAGGTCTTGTGCAATGAGCGGAGAGAGATAAGGGCCGACTGAGCCCCGCATTTCATGCGGCTTATAGGACTTTATAGGCGACTATAGATCGATTATAGAACCGCTATGAGCGGCTCTTACGCTAATCCGCGCCACGACTGGAGGGAGGGCTTACTCGTCGACCTCTCTCAGCTCCTTCGCTGCTTCATTGAGCAGAAGCCTGGCTTCCCCACCGATGAATTCGGCTTCGACCAAGCAGGCCAGCGTCACCGGAGAGATCTCCAAAACATCGCATAGCGCACGAAAAGTGCTGAGCGACGGCGAGTATTCGCCCTTTTCGAGATTCCTCACATAACGGGCCGTCGCCGCAGGTTCGAATTGCTCTTGGGTCAGCTCCCTCTCAAGGCGAAGTCGCCGGAAGACGGCCCCAAATGCCGATTTATAGTTCATAGCGCTTAGATGGCTAAAAGGAAGCATTGAACCTATTGCCAGCTCGTAGGAACAGGCAGTATCCTGCCGGTTGCTGAATTTTCGGCTTTTTCGACTTTTTCCGAATCTTGGACGTGCTCAATCTACTGAGCTTCCGGGACGGCGACCTGCATCCAAATTTTAGTAACTGGAGAGTGTAAATATGATAAACGCCGGTGAAGACTTTATTAAAAATTATCCCATGATTTTTGCCCAGTCCCGAGAAAACCCATTGGGAGTCCATTACTGGGGGATAGAGTGCGGGAGCGGATGGTTTGGGCTGTTGGAAGTACTATGCGAGCGTGTTCAGGCTCACGTCGATCACCAGAAAATCGAGCAAGTAGTTTTTAAGCAGGTGAAAGAAAAATTTGGTGATCTCCGCATTTACTATTCGGGTGGCGACGAATACATCAGTGCGGTAATTGATATGGCGGAGGCTTTTTCTGCAATTTTGTGTGAGAACTGTGGTGCTCCGGGGGTAAAGCAGCGCTTGAAGGGCGGGTGGGTTAAAACAGTATGTCAGGCGTGCAGCAGAGAGTTTGAGTCGAGAGTTTAATTCTGGGGGTTAGTATGTTTCATACAATGATGGGTGCTCGCGTTATGAGCCTATTTGAGGAGCATGAAGCGCCAGAGTGGAGGTTTGTGTTTCACTCGCTCAATATCGAATGGTTTTATATTACGAAGGTTGAGTGGCAGGATGATGAGCCAGTTGGTGAGCACATGCTGTTGATCGGTGATGTCGCTGAACTTCAGCTCTTACTTTCTGCAAAGCTTCAATCAACCTCGATCTCAAGCATCTACCTGAATACGCCAGGGCACATGAATCTTAGCGAGCGCCGTGAACAGCATTTGCTTTTGAAGATAGAGGAAGTAGCCGATGTGTATCCTGGCTGCGCGAATATCAATCACATCTACACTATCTGGAGAAATGGGCCTGTAGAAGTCTATTCCGATGAACCTGGAGACTGGATCAGCAATGAAAGGGTCGTCCTCTATGACGTAGGTGGAGATTACCTTAAGTCTGTCGAAGCTGAACAGCTGGAATCCGCGAAACGTCAGGCATCTATCATGCAGGTCGCAGCTCGCATCCATAAAAATGATGCGAGTGCGTCGAATTTGTGGCTGCTCACTAGCATCGTGGAATTGGGTGCACGGCGGCCAATCGATATGACTTCGCCGATGGAATATGATTGGCTTCGAAGCTATATCAGCAAAAAATATGCTTTATAAGCATAGGGGAGACTGAAGCATGTTTCGTATCATGGCTGTTACAGATGAACACCTGCTTGATAAGATCAAGGTTTTGCTGGCGGAAAGGTCCAGGATTAAATTCGGATACCCAATCTTTCTGCTCCGCTCCATGGTGTCCTCTCCAAGGCTCAAGGATTTGTATGTGAGAGATTTCTCGATTGATGGATTGATCGAGGTCGGGGACAGCTATCTTGATAAATTCACAATGCTTGCTGATCAGCCTCAGAAAACCTACGGGATCAGTATCGCTCAGTGGGAGTCTGTGGAAAGCGGGGCAACATTCGTTGATGAGTTTCATTTTCGTGACACGTCAGTGATTAAGCTTCAGGTCTGGGCTTTTGATCCGCACAGCTTGACAGCGGAGCAGTTGCGGATTGCAGTTGCGGTGAGCTTTACCGAGCTTGAGATTTTTGATGAGCCACGTCTCGGATTAGCGTTGGATGAGCTGCTTGAGGATATACCGGTTACGACTGATTATGAGTACAAGTTCGGCAGGTAGGCGTGGACTCCTCACACCCTCTTGTGTCTCTGGTCTTCAACTTTTCGAAAGGTGTCGCATAAGTCTTAAGATACGCGACGTCCGTACCTAGCCCAAAGTTTCTAGGTTTCTGGTGTCGCGTAAATTAGTCGCAAGTTGTGCTATTCTAAAATCGATAATTGCGACATGCGAGGAGTGATAAATTGAACATTGGCTACGCCAGAGTGTCGACAACAGGCCAGGAACTTGAAATTCAAAGGGAGATGCTAATTTCGGTCGGGTGTTCCCGAATTTTCGAGGAGAAGATCAGTGGAGCTAAGATTGACAGGCCTCAGCTAGTCAGGCTGCTTGATCATCTCCGGGAGGGAGATGTGCTCGTGATCACTCGATTAGACCGCCTTGCGAGATCGACGCTTGATCTTCTTTCAATAGCAGAGCGTTTAAATGAGGTTGGCGCAGGTCTGCGATCCCTTGCTGAGCCCTGGCTAGATACCACGACCTCAGCGGGTCAGATGATCCTGACGATCTTCGCTGGGATCGCTTCATTTGAGCGTTCCCTCATTATTGATCGCACCCGCACGGGCCGAGAGGCGGCGATGCGTAGAGGTGTGAAATTCGGACCCAAGCACTCCCTCAATACCCAGCAGATCGAGCACGCTATGCAACTAGTGGCAGCTGGTAAGCCGGTATCGCAGGTTGCCTCCCTCCTCGGCGTGCATCGAGCGACTCTTTATAGAGCCCTCAATCGTTCGATGCCCGAGCTACCCACCCGGGTTGAGTGCGCGAGAGAGGTTTACGATTAGCCGTTCCGGCTGATCTACCTAGGGTCCACTAGGTGCCTTCCTGTGTTGCATTGAGCCAAGCCTGATGGACCCCTTGGGCCGACTAGGGATTCCAAAGCCTTCAATCGCTCATCCGAAGCGTGCGCCATTCCTGAATGCCAAAGTGCTAGTATCCCGACCAGTACGGTTGCTAGTGGCTCGTGTCTGCAAGGAGATAGGCATGTCATGGAAAATTAAGCTTGAGGATGCTCCCGATGGCTTTGGTGAATGGCTAGAAGTAAGTAGCTCAAAGCCTAACTGGAATGATTTTACCTATAACTATCATGCGACTGTGTATTTCAGTTACGCAGGTGAGTGGATATTCCTCAGCGCGTACCTACTCCCGGTTAATCTCAAGGACATCAAGCCATTCTCTTATCTTTCACATGCCCCAGATGGAGAACTCTATTTCTTTGTAAGCCTTTTGGCAAATCCGGATCAGTATAAGCATCTAGCTAAAAAAATGCCTTTTGATAGGATGAATTACCTGCTCACGGCTCTGCATGATGTGTCGTATGATCGCTATATAGGTGCGGGGAAATATGAGCATGTAATCCAAACAGAGCCTTTTAGGTTGGGCGTTCTCCGAAGTCATAACGCATATCTATCGTTGATAAACGGATATGGCGGCGCATACATACAGCCTCCAATGGGCGACGCCAAGGTTGCGTTCAGTTTCTCGACTGGTCTTCCTGGTGTACTCAACTCTGTAACTCTTGACGTTAGCTATCGCCATCATCAGTACTTTGATGACAGGGTGCACTGTCTTATAGGTGTAAACGGAACAGGAAAGACCAATCTTCTCGCTCGCCTCGTTGTGACGCTAGCGTCTACATGCAATGCGACTAATAGTTGTCCACCGGTTCTCATCTCCGCAGAAAATAAAGTACTTAGCCACTTTGATGGTTCCTCGTTTAATGCCGATGGGGGATTTAGATTCAATCGCGTTGTGTCTTATTTTTCCGACCCTTCATCACCTTTGCCGCGCTTCACTACCATGGGCGCATTCGAGTATCATGCATTTAATACGACAGCCAAAAAAGAGAGTAAGCAGTTTTATCAGAATCTTTCTTATCTCTTAGTTACACTGTTGCGCGATACAGATAGTAAATTTGAACAGTCAAAAAGTAAAATTTTAACTGACGCTCTATCGGGCATCATGCCGATGCATTTGCTAGCAATACCTGTCACGGCAGACTGTCCTGATTACTGCTGTGTAAAAGACGGCGACGGTAGAAATTGGAGCTTTACCAGTCAGATGACTGGGGAGCAGCGCTTCTTAGATATATTGGGAACAATCGATACAGAGCGAGAGCCAAGTTTTTTAACTCTAGATACAAAGCTGGTAATAGAGCTGAGCAGCGGTCAGCGCAGCATGTTTAACTTTGCCCTGCATTTTCTAACTTTGGCGGGGTATGGAACTTTGCTGCTGATTGATGAGCCGGAGACCTATCTGCATCCTAATCTTGTATCTGACTATATGATGTTTCTTTACAAGATATTAGAGCGAACTTCATCGCTCGCAATTGTTGCGACTCATTCGGCGTATGTTGTGCGCGAAGTCCCTACTCACTGCGTACATATTCTGGAGCGTACCGGTCAAACAGCCTCTATCAGTAGGCCATATCTTCAAACGCTAGGGGCAAATGTAGCGGAGATTTCTTTGGCCGTATTTGGTGACAGCACCGTTGATGCTTATCATCGAAAAGTCACAGAGACAATCGCTAAAACTAATATGCCCTTTGAGCAGGTTGTCGCGGCCTACCAAGACATTTTCAATATTGATATGTTGATGGAAATAAAAGATCGCATGAGCAAACCTAGGGAGTTTGATTGACTATGCGTTCGTTCAGTCACCCTGTTCTTATTGACGATTTGGCCACTCTCGACGCATTGACTACAGGTATACCCTTTCTGTACGGGTGCTTTCCAGTTATTGAAAATGCTTATAAGGCCTATGTGAACTGCGCCGGATCTCCGCAGTTAAAGGCGGTGGGATTGTCTTTAGGGCA
Source organism: Pseudomonas sp. NY15354 (assembly GCF_048068075.1). NCBI lineage: Bacteria > Pseudomonadati > Pseudomonadota > Gammaproteobacteria > Pseudomonadales > Pseudomonadaceae > Pseudomonas > Pseudomonas sp. NY15354. The sequence goes on along the minus strand of NZ_JBLUPV010000013.1, from coordinate 65,802 downwards.
GACGGTTTGCTTGCATAAGGCATACGATGGTGGGGCAAAAAAATATGGGCTCGATTGGATTCCGAAACTCAGGGATGTCTTGATTTGGTCTTGTCCGATGTGTGGGAGTTCAATGGTCGGGACGGTAGAGCACTATCTGCCAAAAATGCCTTTTCCTGAATTTTCTGTGTTTAGCTGGAATCTAATACCATCGTGCAGCTCGTGCAATCAAAGGCGAGGAAGTAAACACGTGAATGGAGTAGGTCACCAACTTTTGCATCCAATGTTTGATAATGTGATATTAGGGAAATTGGAACTCGTAACCCGATTCGCTACTGCGGGCTCGGTGACGCAGTTCGAACTTGGTTTTAATGAGTCAGCGTTCAGTGTTCCCGAACAGAGGCGCATCTCTGCCCATATAAAAATGTGTGTGGATGCGCGAGCCTTCAAACTTGCTACTCAAGTGCAGATCAGTACCGTGGCCGTCCGTGTATCAACGAAGAAGCTGGTGGATTGGAAAACGGTGATACAAACCGAGCTGGAAATTATGGAGTCGGCTAATCAGGGATATGGTTGGGCAGCGTCTTGCCTGAGGGGACTGCTTGAGGTCAGCGAGATACAGCTGAGTAGCATTCTCACACCGAAGATCGTGAAGTAATCCTGGGCACCTCGGGGGAAGGCTAGGGAGTGTGCAATCTGTAAGCACCATTTCGTAGGTGCTGAAGACCAGCAGCAGAAGCTGCTGGATTTGCCCAGCGGGTGCCGGGTTCTTGGGTGCGCTCTCTCGGCAAGGTGATGTTAGAGTGAGCGTACCCCATGAGGGTTGTGTTTTTCGTACAGCCCAGCAATTCCCACTCGTTGAGTAAATAATGACCTGTTTCTCTTTTCGTGCAGATGCCATCCAAGACGTCTTTGAATTCGTGCTGGCTCCAGGTATGCGGCCTCTCCAGCGGCTGACCATTCTGCCAGACCAGCACTTCCCGGATGTCGAAGTGGAAATCGAGACGAATATGCTGGAGGGGGAATTGAGGCTCATCATCGCCGGTCTAGAGGATTGCCACGTCATCGCAGATACTTTCCTGTCATGTGCTCTGAAATCGAACCCGCTCCAAAGAGGTGAAGATCCAGATCCACTCCCTGTCCAGCCAGAGTTTTAAGCGAATGGTAAAGAGCTACGTTCTTGAAGCAGCGCGGTTCCTCGATTATTACTTGGACGACGCGGTCGAGGCTGAATATGCCGTAATGCTGAGCGCTCCGTGGGGGGCGGGAAAGACTCACTTCATTAAGAAGTATCTTGAGGAGCGTTCCCGGAGGGCCTCCAGCGACGAAGGTGTGTGTTACTTGTACGCAAGCCTTTACGGCATCACGTCCACTTCCGCGATCAATGATCAGTTCTTTGCGCAGCTTCACCCCCACCTGACCTCAAAGGCCTCGCGGCTCATAGGCACCATCGCAGGCAGCCTGGCGGAGAAATTCGCCGGGGCGAAGAATAGTGGCCAGATTTTTCAGGATCTGGTTTTGAAGCTGGAAGGCAAGGTTCTGGTCATTGATGATCTGGAGCGGTGTTCTATGAAGATTCCCGATGTGATGGGATTCATTAACACACTTGTCGAGCATGAGCGCCTCAAAGTCATCATTTTGGTCAACGAGGAAGAAATACCCGCTGGCCAGCGTGACGAGTACGCAAGGCAGAAAGAAAAGCTGATAGGCAAGACGATCACGGTCAAGGCTGATCCGGGGGAGGTCCTGGAAAAACTCCGAGCAGGTCTGAGTTCGAGCACTGCTCGGGAGGTTGTTGAGCGTGAGCAGTCGGCGTTGCTGAGCACATTCACTGCTTCGGGTAAGCCGAATTTTCGAAATCTGCGTGCCGTGCTTGGTGACTATGAGCGCCTGATCGAGGCCGTTGACCCGCGCTTAAAGGGGAAGCCTGAGGCTCTGAAGCAGCTTTTGCTGTATATGATCGCCACGGGTAGTGAATCGCGAACCGGCACATTAACCAAGGAAACCCTTCAAGGTCTTCCGACTACCCGATTTGCCGTGGCACGCATTGGCGCTCAAGGTGCAAAAGGGGCGGGGGAGCAGCCGTTTGAGCTGCTGGCGAGTCGATATCCTGATGTGCAATGGACGGACCCTATCGTCGGTCCGCATCACCTTAGCGAACTGTTCTTTACCGGAAATATAGAGGTGTCGGAGATAAATGACATCCTTGCCCGCCATCCGGAGGTAGTTGGTCATGCTGAGGTTCCTGCGTGGAGGCTGCTATGGAATTGGACTCAGCTCTCAAAATCGGAGTACGACATTGCCGCTCCTGCGCTGGTAAGAGCGTTGGCCGAGGGAAGGTATACCCATCCTGGTGAGATCCTGCACAGCGCAGGCATCATCCTGACGTTGCGAGAATATGGCGATCTGCTGCTTGGCCAAGGAGTGGAGGTCGTGTCCTATTTCGCTGGCTACGTTTCTAAGCAGCTTGAGCAAAATACCCTGAAGCCCAACAAAGGCGCGTTTGGGTTCGATGGCACGGGCGCAGCCGGGCTGGGCTATTCGTCGTTCAGCAGCCCAGAATTCCAAGCGATTTACTCGGTGGTCAAGCTTGCGTGCGAGGAAATGGGGCGTAGGCGCATGGCACAGGTTGCAGGTTGTTATGTTGCTCGCTTGAGAGATGATCCCAGTAGCTACCCCTCGCTGTACGAATACGGCTTGGAGGATGGTAATTACGGCGGTATCGCCTTCCTTCAGCACACTGAGGCCGCCGACTTCGCTAACCTGCTCATAATAGATTCATGTTCGAACGACCATCTGTTTGCGAGTCTGATTAAACGTTTCGAGCACGATCACCCTGTTCGAAACGCACTTTTGGACGAATATGAATGGACTGAAGAATTAAGAAAGCAGCTTTTGGTGATAGTTGATGCAGAGGTCGCTCCCTTTGGGGAGATGCTACGACAGCGGATCAATTACTACTTTAGGAAGATAGCTGAGGGGATTGGCCGGCCCTTGCCAAGCGATTGAGTCCCGCTGGGTAATTCAGGCGAACTTTAGGTTCGCCTCTCGCGCAAGCGGCTCCGCTTCTTAGGGGGCGATTCAGTTGGAGTAAGGATACGCCGTTTTCATGTTCGACACAGTGCCAATTATATATTGGTCAAACGTCTCGCGTTTAGTGGTGAGGGCACGATGGCCTGAGACACGATAGTTAAAATAAAATTATCCTGATCCCGTGGTTCGTTTCATCACTGTCAAGATATTAGAATAGTTTGTTAGTAAGTGGTTACGTTTTATTTTTAGTTGCTATTTCTGTATGAGAGTGTGGAATTTAACAATTGACTATGGTATGATATAGCTATACATGAGAGGTTTTATATGAGCCCGGAACTTGATAGTATTCAGCGCTTTCTAATAGTGCAGCATCGAGAGCTTTTCGAGGAGAGTCCGTCTCCTATGAAGCTCCAAAAGCTTTGCTATTACGCGCAAGGGTATTTGCTTGCCCAGGGGCATGAGCTTTTTTCTGAAGACTTCCAAGCTTGGCAGCATGGGCCCGTTATTCCTGCGCTGTATGCAGAATACAAAGAGTATGGGTGGAGAAGTATCTCGCGAGAAATCGCTGATGTTAGCGGCTCGATCTCCGACAATATTGCTAACGAGTTGAAAGATATTGTTTCGGCCTATGGTCGCTATGATGGAGCTGCATTGAGCACCATGACTCATCGGGAGAGTCCATGGATTGATGCACGTGGCGGAATCCCTGAGGATGAGGGAAGCCGAGAGGTAATTTCTAAAAAATCCTTGAGGGCTTACTTCACTAAAGTTCTTAGCGCCAATGACGTCGAATAAATATGCTGGGCATGCTGCCGCCGCACATGCCAGTGCCTCCGCAGAAAAATTATCGATCTCATTCGAGTATTTAGATCTCACGATGCCTGAATATTTTGTGCATGGCCTAGAGGCTGCGCACTATCAGAAGCTTTTTGAGTGTCTCCACACTATTAGCTGTGCGACCGAGGATCAAATTACTCAACAGACGCATCCCTCGCTAGTTCCAAAATCCATTTTCAACCAGATTGGCACTCATGATCGTTTTCCCGAAGAAATTGAACGACGGATTGCTATGAAAATCAAAGGGGAAAAACGTGCGGGTGGTGCCCAGGAGAAAGGCTCTGGAGGGAAGTCACTAACTGATGAGGAGCTTACCGCTGTATCGGCAGTTGAAGCTAAGCGAGTAGTATCTAAGGCGTTTGAGGTCCGAATCTCAAAGGCATACGGCAGATTACATGGAATTGTTTGGAATAAAGCATTTCACGTGATTTGGATTGATCCCGCTCACAATTTATATCCGCTTTCGACCTACGGGGTGCGATTACATCATCGATATGCGACTGTTCAAGGGTATGGCCCTGAAAATGTTGCAGCTCTACAGGCGGAAAATCGGTCACTTACTGACCGGTTTAACAAGCTTCAGGTCGAACATGACGAGCTTTTTGAAGCGTATGCAGAAGGTAATGCGGTTTCTGTTGGTGCTAATTAGCGCTGTGGTGCCCACAGCGCCAGTATTCTGGATAGACGTTATTTCATGGGATATTAATTGCCATTAATATCCAGTTCCTTCCTTGATTCTTCGAGAGGGTTCGATAGTTGCACTCCGTATGGCATGTCAATATCGAAGCTTGCTGTGTCAAGAAGTTTGTCTTGATAGAAAATCATCGTTTCTATAGGGATGATTTTTTCAAAGGTTCGTTCAACCAAGGTTTCTAGGACGAACGGGTAGCTATCATCCTCGTGATCGAATGGGCTGCGATCATAGTCTTTTATGGTTTCGACAGTATCAATTATTACGTTGTACTCTATTTCATATAAGCATTGATCGCTCTCTACATAGACAAGATTAGCTCTTACAAAGTCGATGCTTCGGATGGTGATTTCTTCTAGTTCGGCGTCCCAATCGCTAGACTTGATTTCGTAGTCGACCTCTGGCAGGCGACTCTCTACCACGCTCATGACATCATCTCTGATTTTGGCGAGGGCTTCTGCTGCGAAGGCTGCGGGTTCGATTGAAACACTTACGTTTACCGCGTCTATAAATGCATCCACGGACTCACTCAATAACAATCCGTTGTCCTCGGCACAGAATTTTTGCAGGTCCTTGTCAGTGCTAATAACATGGATCGGGTGGTGCCGTTCCTTGGCGAAGTCTGCTAGACGCTCCAGTACAAATGCATCAGCGAACTCTTTCTCTTTGCCGCCAGCGGCAAAAGGGGAAGTAACTGAGAAATATCGAGTAAAGACTCGGCTTGGAGCGACTGTATCTACGCTAATTCGCTCGACTCCAGGGCCATCCAAAAAGAGTTCCCAATTATCGATCAGGTGCTGCTTAATCTGTTCCGCAGTGATATTCGTAAATATTCCATGGACAGGCGTTTCCGGTAAGTTCCGGATTACCATCGCCTCTTTTTTAACATGTTTTAAAGCGGAAGCGGCTTTGGCCGACTCCGCACATATGTGAGATCTGACCTCTGAGTCTGTGACATCAGGGACGATCAACAGGATTTCCTCTGCTTCTCGTAGCTTCTTAATGGAGCCCAAGCTATGTGTGAGAAATTGATAGTTCTTGGATATATAAACATTTGTATCGAGAAAGACTATTCGTGACTCAAGCTTCACTGCCGTCGCTCCCCAGCATAGATGCGCAAACTATAGCCAACAGATGGCCATTGGCCAATGTGGCTTTTTTGTGGTCCTTGCCCGTTTCCCTGGTTCGCCTGACTCAATCTCCGAAGCGCCCCTCGCTAACTAAGAATCGGGAGTGACTACGGCAGGAGCCAACAACCCATAGCTCCTTCGCGGCACGCGGTCCGTAAGCGTCCAGCGAATACACCTTCCTCTGGATCGTGGAATCTCTGATGGCGAGTTGAATGTTGAGGGCTTGGTCAACGGCTTAAGCCGCTTGTGTCGTGACCGTAACCCCTTACAGCTTGAGAATCCTTGGCTACCAGCTTCAGCAGCTCAGCCGTTAACTCCAGGGCTCTGAGCCGGTAGTAATCGCGTCGTTTAAATACAGTGGCTCTGCCATACGAAAGCATCGGGAACGAGGCGGGCTCCAAGCCATCTTTAAGCGCTTTTGGATGCCACCCTGTAGGGTAGGTGCCCTGGTGGCAGTTCGCTAGCTGATGGCTCTTGCTGGGCCTTCTGGAGCCATGGCTATGCCACATCTCTTCTTCCCATCTCTCAGAGATGGAGGAAACGACTAGATTTAAAAAAATCCTTATTTTTCATTGATTTAACTTGACAGCCTTTTTATAATGCATTTGATCTTAAGTCCGCTGGAGGCGGTGAGGCGAACACCTAACTCTGGTTCTCTTCCCAGCGTAAGCTGGGGTATAGCTTTTTTGATTTCAAATAAAAAACGCGCGCGTGAAAAAATTTCCATCGCGGCAGAGTTCCGTACAGGCCGGTAGGCGCTCAACGCTCAGTAGCCTGGTCGAACATTTCCTACACCCAGCCTCGACTGGGCTTATACGCGAGCCAGAGCGAGCGATACTCCTTCCTACCAGCTACTCCGTTCTCGTCGAGTGGCTGCGTGTCATCAAAAAAATGAGGTCTCAATGAGCACTAATTCTCTTGAGGAAGAGATGCGTCGTGCGCTCTTCGGCGGCTCCAGCACGATAGCCGAATCGCCCAAGTCGATGGCCCAAGCTTCCCGGCAGAAGCCGCCTTCGGGGTATTCCTCCAAGCTCCGCGTAGAGCTTCACGTCACAAACATTTTTGAAGGCGATTACGAGGTGGTGCATTACGAATCGCCAGTGTTGAGCGCACTGGTAGCCGAAATGGAAGCGCGGAAGAAGTACGGCAAAAAGTACCGTTATGTGACGGTGATTTCTACGACGCGGATTTAGTTTGGATCAGCAGCCATCTGCTCTCAACTCGCGTATGTGTCTGATGGAACATTTAGCTTCGGGCCGCTAGCCATGCATGAACCCCGTATAGGGCTCAATTGGCGGAGAGGTTTGAGGCGGAGGGGGTGGTGCCTCTACAGCGGGAGCCTTTGACCTGTTCTTCGCTTTCTCGGCTTTACGCCTCTGGCGTTTTTGAGCCTCTTCAAATTCCTGCATCGGGTGCGTCACAAAATGCTGGCGGTAAGTCTTCAGAAGGCCAGCTTCGTTGCTGGATACCGCTTGAGCCAGGACATAGTCAGCATCTCGCAGCTGGATTTCGATTCTGGGGTTCTTTATTTGTGCATCCTTGACCATCGCAATTGCGTTTTCGGACAGCTTGCCGCTCGTCCATAGCTCGTATCTTTGGGAGACGTTCGTCCACTCCGAATGCGCCTTCACAAAGCCCCTGATGACAGGTATGCGTTTGTTTATCCATCTCTCCACCTCATCGTCACTAAGGGTACTGATCGGATGTATCCCTTTGCATTCGATGAAGATGACCTCATGGTTCGGTCGGTGAGCCAGAACGTCGATTTCTGCCTCAGCACCGATAGAATCTCGGACGATCCTATTCATCTCCTGGGGATATCCCAAGAACGTAGACCTCGCGATTTGGGCTACCGCAAACTCGAACAGGCTTCCGCGTAGTGTTGATGCGGCGCCCTCAATTCGGGAAAGGTCGTTGAAGATCTTGTCCAGAGCTTCAGGGTTCTGGGTGAGCTTCGCTGTGTCGCTCAGTACCGTGCAGAGATTCTTCAGCGCCAATGCCACATCACGGCCAAAAAGGCTTTCAGTTGTTGCTGGAATGATTCCTTTTTCTTTGAGAAGCGCGAATGCCTCGCTTTCATAGCTTTCGGCGACAAACACCTGTAGGCATTTACCTACTTTTTTAAGATTTCGCAGCGTGACGCATTTGTTGACGAAACCGGCCAGTTGATCCGCTGTCACCCTGCCGTTCAGGGCGAGGTCGCATACAAAGAAGCCAGGCTTGATGGTGGTGCTGGTGTACTCTCGCATCGGAAATAGATACGAGGGGCCCGCTAAATCCCAATTAAAGGTCCCAACCTTGGGCAGCCCTTTCAAGCCATCGTCTTCACGGGTTGCCACCGAGTCGTAGCTGACCATTCCCAAATTGCGCGACCAATCCTTCACCGCCAGAAGCGTAACCTTCTCGGCGATCAGTCTGCCTTTCATCTTTGCCCATAAGGACGTCACTTCGAGCATTTGGTGGTGATCACATCGGACCACGCAACATTCCCCACCAGGAAGATTTACCTCCTTAACGAGGGTCGCCTTAACCAATCGCTCCAGCAGGCTTTCGGCTGCGATGTGCTTTTTCTGGGCGACAGGGGCACCACAGGCGATCAGAAAATGCGCTCGGGGCATCACGTTTCCTCGAAGCGCGAGAGCCTGTAATGCGGAGAAGTAGGTGCTCCGTGTTTTCTTCAGGGCCCCCATCAAGCTATCGAAGAAAAATGGAGAGCCGTAGTCCTCGCACAGATAGCTGAAGCGTGCTCGATGAGGGAAGACAATGTGGTTGAGTCGTGTCATGCCAACACAGCCGCGTTCGACTCGTTTCCTGGCCGCTTCAGGGGTGAGCCCACAGCTGGTTTCAAGCAGCTTGGATAGATCGCTGCTTAGCATGGGACCATTTTTCTTCAAAAGGTCGATGAGCGCATTGTCAGCCATGATCGTTCTCGATGAATGTCACACAGCGCTATTTATACTCCTTGTAAACAAGGTGCGGTACGTTCTTCGAGCGCGTACGCCTCAGACTAGGGAATTCGGGGGTTTCAGAGGCGCAGGGGCTGCTTTTTTGTTGAAAATGTCACAATAGCCGCTCAACACTCATCGTAGATCAGAGAACGAAGGTGGTTGTGTACGCGCTCTGTGCCGTTCAGCGGACTTCTCCGTATCGAGCCGATGCCAGACATCCGCTGGGCTCCTCCCGGCATAGCCGGGTAAGCGATAGCTAGATCGTAGGTCACCCATCTCTACGTCATTACCGGCTGTCTCAAACATTCCGGTCTCGTCCTGCGGCTCATAACAGCTAGCTAAACTTAAGCAGGCTAAATCTGGGGAAACCGGCCATGGACACGGACGACTCGGGGCTAAAGGCGTTACGGCGTATCATCCTTGCGGCAAATCCTTTGCTTGCGGACCGCATAGATTCCGTAAGCAATGCTGAACTTCGTATCCTGGCGAAGCTAGCAATCGACTTGAGTATTGAGGTCGATGCAGATTCCGTTGATGTAGAAGCAATGCGAGGAATGCTGAGAGAGCTTATCGCTGATGAGACGATCACCGACGAAAAGTAGGTAATCTGTTGGGTACGTAGACGGTTGGTTAGCCGTTCACTCTCGGGCTATGAAATCAAATTCGACTCGTATTCCCCATCAGATGCTCGAACTACTCACCATCCCTTTCGACGCTCCGGGTGCTCGCCAAGCTGGTAGGAATTCGTGCCGTTTCGATGGTGGCACTGGTTGAGACTCGGACCATGCCGCATTGGTGACGAAGCAGGAGTAGGCTGTGGAGGTGGAACTGTTCGACTCTACAGATAGTTCACAAATTTGTAGAGGTCAGTTTGAACACTCCTCAGTTTGTAAAGTTTTCCGATGGGTGGAGTGATTTTCTTTACATTTTAGGGTGTTATGTTACAATGATTTCACAGCCGGCCCTTGTGGTGTAAGGCGAAAAAATTTACAGAGCGTCTCTCAGGAATCCTTTCCCGTTCTGACGGATCGCTGCTCGACAGCACTCGAAAAAAAGCCGCAGCCAGGCAACTGGCTGCGGCTTTTTCATGCCCGCTCGAAAACCAGGTCAATAGAACAACCGGGGCTCCGGCGAGGCCAGCAAGCTGGCCAGTTTGGTGAGGGCAAAGGCAAGTTCGTCCCGGCTTGGCGCCATCAGTGCGATACGCACGCCATTGGGCGCGTCGCTGCGCTGAGGCAGGAACTGGCTGCCGCTGACCACGGTCACGCCGTTGCTGCGCGCCAGGTTGGCGAACTCATCGCCGGTCCAGGGGGCGGGCAGTTCGAGCCAGATATGGAAGCTGTGAGGTTGGCTGCGGATCGGGTACTGGCCGAGGATGTCTTTGGCCATCTGCTGGCGCGCGGCGGCTTCGTTCTGCTGGATCCTTACCAACTCGTCCGCCATGCCGCTGTTGATCAAGTTGCTGGCGAGCTGGGCCATCAAGGGTGAGGGCATCCATACGCTGCTGCGCACCATCGAGGACAAGCGCGACAGCATGTGCGGCGGTGCATACAGATAGCCGATACGCAGCGCCGGCAATACGCTCTTGGACAGGCTGGTCAGGTAAATGGAGCGCTCCGGCGCATAGGCGGCCAGGGGTTTGTAGCTGGGAGCCGGTTCCAGGAAGCCATAGATGTCGTCGTCGATGATGACCAGGTCGAACTCGCGAGCAATTGCAGCGATGGCTTCACGCCGGGCATGAGGCATGATCGAGTTGGTCGGGTTCTGGTGCGTGGTCACGCAGACCAGCAGGGTAGGGCGATGCTCCAGGCAGGCGGCGCGCAGGGCCTCGGGAATCAGACCGTGCTCGTCCATGGCCACGCCCTGAAGACGTCGGCCCAAGCTGTGGGCCAGGGAAATGATGCCGGGGTAACAGAAGGATTCGCAGAGAATCACATCATCGGCTTTCGACAGGCTGCTGATGGCCACCAGCAGGCCGTGCTGGGCGCCGGAGGTCAAGACCACCTGCTGCCAGCTCGCGTCCGGCAGCCAGCGTCTGATCCAGGTCGCGCCAGCCTCCTTGTGAATGGCATGACCGCCATCGGTGACGTAATCGAGCGCCTGGATCAGGTCGGCGGAGTCGGCCAGGTCGTGGAGCGAACCGCGCAACCATTGCGTCATGTGGGCGTCGTTGGGCTTGATGATCGACAGATCGATCTGGCCGTTCTCATTGCTGATGCCCGCGCTGCGAGGTGCTGGGGCAGCAACGGCTTTCGGGGGGCGCACAAAGGTGCCGCGTCCTACCTCGCCGACCACCAGGCCACGTTTGGCCGCCTCGTCATAGGCCCGGCCAATGGTGCCTGGCGTCACGCTCAAGCGCTCGGCCAGGTCCTTCAGTGTCGGCAGTCGATCGCCGGCTACCAACTTCCCGCTGGCAATGTCCTGTTCAAGGGCATCGGCGATCATCAGGTAAACCGGTTGCGTCAGGGCGCTGTACTGAGGAACCCACATGAAATGGCACCAGTGTCGGAACGAGCGCGCAAGCCTAACATGAAAGCAATAGGGGGTGTAATCAGACCGGATTACACCCATTGATTGTGGTTGAAAGTGCTGGCTTGTCAGGCGTTAATTCGCTATTTCATTAATAATCAATAAGTTATATGGGCTTTAGAAACGAGGTGAATAAATTCATTGAATCGATGATATTTTCCTGATTACCATCATTGAATCGACTCAATGTTGCCGTGCCACGCACCTGACCTGCTTTCAACCCTTGGAGAGACTATGAAAACCGCATTTGTAACCGGCGCTTCCGCAGGCTTTGGCCGCGCCATCTGCCGCACGCTGGTCGCCGAGGGCTACCGGGTTATCGGTGGCGCTCGGCGCATGGACAAACTCAAGGCGCTGGAGAGTGAGCTGGGCGACTCGTTCATCCCGCTGGCGCTGGATGTCACCGATCCAGCCTCCTTGGATGCGGCTGTCGAATGGATCGGCAAGGCCTCGTTGAACATCGATGTGCTGGTCAACAACGCCGGGCTGGCGCTGGGCATCGACCGGGCCCAGCAGGCCAGTGCCGAGAACTGGCAGCGGATGATCGACACCAATGTCACCGGCCTGACGATGGTCACCCACAAGATCCTGCCCCAGATGGTTGCGGCCGACAGCGGCCTGATCATCAACATCGGCTCCATCGCCGGCACCTATCCGTACCCGGGGGGCAATGTGTATGGCGCCAGCAAGGCGTTCGTCCGTCAGTTCAGCCTCAACCTGCGCGCCGACCTCGCCGGCACCCGGGTGCGGGTGAGCAATATCGAGCCAGGCCTGTGCTCGGGCACCGACTTCTCGGTGGTTCGCCTCAAGGGGGATCTGGACGCTGTGGAAGCGCTGTACCGCGACGTCGAGGCGCTTCTGCCCGAAGACATCGCCGCCACCGTGGCCTGGATCGCGGCTCAACCTGCGCATGTGAACATCAACACGATCGAGATCATGCCGGTGGCGCAAAGCAGTGCGGGGCTGAATGTGGTGCGCAATCTGCCCCGTACCGCGAAGGCGTGAGGGGCAACAGCTGTTTCACGAATGAAACAGTCCCTTGAGCCATGTCATCGCGCATTCAGGATTCTTGACTAGAGTTAGGGGTGGTGGCCACCCGTTGGCCGCCACCGTGAAGTCCTCGAGGCGTCGGCGATGTCCCGACGTCCAGAACCTGATCAGGAGTGCACGATGGACCTCAACCGTCGGCAGTTCTTCAAGGTCGCCGCCATCGGCCTTGGAGGCTCGAGCCTCGCGGCGTTGGGCATGGCCCCGACCCCCGCGTTCGCCGAGCAGGTGCGCCACTTCAAGTTGGCGCACACCAAAGAGACCCGCAACACCTGCCCTTACTGCTCGGTCGGCTGCGGCCTGATCATGTACAGCCAGGGCGATGCGGGCAAGAACGTCAAACAGAACATCATCCACATCGAGGGCGATGCGGACCATCCGGTCAACCGCGGGACCTTGTGCCCGAAAGGCGCCGGCCTGCTCGATTTCATCCACAGCCCGAACCGCCTGCAGTACCCCGAGGTACGCAAGCCGGGCAGCAAGGAGTGGACCCGAATCAGCTGGGACGAGGCGCTCGATCGCGTCGCCGATCTGGTGAAAAAGGATCGCGATGCCAACTTCATCGAGAAGAACGCCCAGGGGCAGACGGTCAACCGTTGGCTCTCCGTGGGCTTTCTCGCAGCGTCCGCCGCTTCCAGCGAAGCGGGCTACCTGACGCACAAGGTCATCCGCTCGCTGGGTGTACTGGGGTTCGATAACCAAGCGCGTGTCTGACACGGCCCGACGGTGGCAAGTCTTGCCCCGACGTATGGCCGTGGTGCCATGACCAACCACTGGTCCGATATCGCCAACGCGAATCTGGTCCTGGTGATGGGTGGCAACGCAGCAGAAGCGCACCCGTGCGGCTTCAAGTGGGTGACCGAGGCCAAGGCGCACAACAAGGCGCGGCTGATCGTGGTCGACCCGCGGTTCACGCGTACCGCCTCGGTGGCGGATTACTACGCGCCGATCCGTACCGGTACCGACATCGCCTTCATGGGCGGGTTGATCAATTACTTGCTGAGCAACGACAAGATCCAGCACGAGTACGTGCGCAACTACACCGACGTGTCGTTCATCGTCAAAGAAGGCTATGGCTTCGAGGACGGGCTGTTCAGTGGCTATGACGCGGACAAGCGCATCTATGCCGACAGATCCGGCTGGGGCTATGAGCTGGGCGAGGATGGTTTTGCCAAGGTCGATCCGACCCTGCAGCACCCGCGTTGCGTCTACCAGTTGATGAAGCAGCACTACAGCCGCTACACCCCGGAAGTGGCCAGTCTGACCTGTGGCATGCCCCAGGACGCCATGATGAAGGTGTGGGAAGAGATCGCCACCTGCTCGCAGCCGGGCAAGACCATGACGATCCTCTACGCGCTGGGCTGGACACAGCACTCGATCGGCGCGCAGATCATCCGCAGTGCGGCCATGGTCCAGTTGCTGCTGGGCAACGTCGGCATGCCGGGTGGCGGGGTCAACGCCCTGCGCGGTCACTCCAACATCCAGGGCCTGACCGACCTGGGGCTGTTGTCCAACTCGCTGCCGGGTTACCTGACCCTGGCCGGCGATGCCGAACAGGACTACGCCACCTTCATCGACAAGCGCGCCTCCAAGCCGCTGCGCCCGGGGCAATTGTCCTACTGGCAAAACTACGGCAAGTTCCACGTCAGCCTCATGAAGGCCTGGTACGGCCCCAACGCCACCGCCGAGAACCACTGGGGCTATGACTGGCTGCCCAAGCTCGATGTCGGTTCCTATGACGTGCTGCGCATGTTCGAGATGATGGGCGAGGGCAAGGTCAACGGCTACTTCTGCCAGGGCTTCAACCCGATCGCCGCGTTGCCGGACAAAAACCGTGTCACCGCCGCGCTGGCCAAGCTCAAGTGGCTGGTGGTCATGGATCCGCTGGCCACCGAGACGTCCGAGTTCTGGCGCAACGCCGGCCCGTTCAATGACGTCGATACCGCCAACATCCAGACCGAGGTGATCCGCCTGCCCACCACCTGCTTCGCCGAGGAGGATGGCTCGCTGGTCAACAGCAGCCGCTGGCTGCAGTGGCACTGGAAGGGCGCCGACGGCCCGGGCGAGACCCGTACCGACGTGCAGATCATGAGCGAACTGTTCCTGCGCCTGCGTCATCGCTACAAGGCCGAGGGCGGTGCGTACCCGGATCCGATGCTCAACATCAACTGGCCGTACAAGATCCCCGAAGAGCCTTCGCCCGAGGAGTTGGCCAAGGAAATGAACGGCTGGGCGGTCAGCGACTTCACCGACCCGACCGGTGCCACGCTCAAGGCCGGTCAGCAGTTGGCAGGCTTCGGCCAGCTCAAGGACGACGGCAGCACGGCGTCCGGCTGCTGGATCTTCGCCGGCAGTTGGACCGAGCAGGGTAACCAGATGGCCCGGCGCGACAACAGTGACCCCTACGGCATGCACCAGGTGCAGAACTGGGCCTGGGCGTGGCCGGCCAACCGCCGCATCCTCTACAACCGCGCCTCCAGCGACCCACAGGGCAAACCTTGGGACCCGGAGAAAAAACGCCTGGTGTGGTGGAACGGCAAGGCCTGGACGGGTACCGACGTGCCGGACTTCAAGGTCGACTCGCCACCGGAAGCGGGGATGAATCCGTTCATCATGAACCCCGAAGGTGTGGCGCGGTTCTTCGCCATCGACAAGATGGCCGAGGGGCCGTTCCCCGAGCATTACGAGCCGTTCGAGACGCCCATCGGCATCAATCCACTCAACCCGCAGAACAAGAAGGCCATCAGCAATCCGGCAGGGCGCGTGTTCGACTCGGTGTGGGACACCTTGGGCAAGGCCAACGAGTTCCCCTATGCGGCGACCACCTACCGGCTGACCGAGCACTTCCATTTCTGGAGCAAGCATTGTCGTCTCAACGCCATTGCCCAGCCCGAGCAGTTCGTCGAGATCGGCGAGGCGCTGGCCAACGAGAAAGGCATCAAGGCTGGCGATCGGGTGCGGGTCAGCTCCAAGCGGGGGCATATCGAGGCGGTGGCGGTGGTGACCAAGCGGATCCGTCCGCTGAAGGTGAACAACCAGACCGTTCACCACGTCGGCATTCCGCTGCACTGGGGCTTCACCGGCATCACCCGGCATGGCTACCTGACCAACACCTTGGTGCCGTTCCTGGGTGATGGCAACACCCAGACGCCGGAGTCCAAGTCGTTCCTCGTCAACGTGGAGAAAATCTAATGGCCCAGCAAGACATTATCGCCCGCTCGGCCACCACGACCGTACCGTCTTCGGTGCGCCAGCAGCAGGAAGTCGCCAAGCTGATCGACACCACCAAGTGCATCGGCTGCAAGGCCTGCCAGGTGGCGTGTTCGGAGTGGAACGAACTGCGTGACGAGGTCGGCCACAACCACGGCACCTACGACAACCCCCAGGACCTGACCGCCGAAACCTGGACCCTGATGCGCTTCACCGAGCACGAGCGCGACGATGGCAACCTGGAGTGGCTGATCCGCAAGGACGGCTGCATGCACTGCGCCGAGCCCGGTTGCCTGAAGGCCTGTCCAAGTCCGGGGGCGATCATCAAGCACGCCAACGGCATCGTCGATTTCAACCAGGATCACTGCATCGGCTGCGGTTATTGCATCACCGGCTGCCCGTTCAACATCCCACGGATCTCGCAGAAGGATCACAAGGCTTACAAGTGCAGCCTGTGTTCCGACCGCGTGGCCGTGGGCCTGGAGCCAGCCTGCGTGAAGACCTGCCCGACCGGGGCGATCGTCTTCGGCAGCAAGGATGAAATGAAGGTGCATGCCGCCGAGCGCATCGTCGACCTGAAGTCCCGGGGCTTCGACAAGGCCGGGTTGTACGACCCGGACGGCGTCGGCGGTACCCACGTGATGTATGTGCTGCACCACGCCGATACGCCCAAGTTGTACGCCGGACTGCCGGATCAACCAGTGATCAGTCCGCTGGTGGGGCTGTGGAAAGGCATCAGCAAGCCACTGGCGTTGCTGGCGATGGGTGCGGCTGTGCTGGCTGGGTTCTTCCACTATGTACGGGTCGGCCCGCAGCGGGTCGAGGAGGACGATGCCTTGGCACCTGCCGATGACAGCGTGCATCAGGTCGACCCGTCGGTGCATGTCTATGATCCGACCAAGCCCGGCGGGCAAGGGGGGCCGCGGCCATGAACGACAACAAACCGATCCTGCGCTACAACGCCAACGAGCGCAGCAACCACTGGATCGTCGCGATCCTGTTCGTGATGGCCGGGCTGTCGGGTCTGGCGCTGTTCCATCCGGCATTGTTCTGGCTCAGTCATCTGTTCGGTGGCGGACCCTGGACGCGTATCCTGCATCCGTTCCTGGGCGTGGCGATGTTCGTGTTCTTCCTCGGATTGGTGCTGCGTTTCTGGCGCGCCAATTTCATCACCGCCAACGATCGCCTGTGGCTGCGCCGCGTCGACCGGGTGATGCGCAACGAGGAGGAGGGCGTGCCGCCGATCGGCAAGTACAACGCCGGGCAGAAGCTGCTGTTCTGGACCTTGCTGCTGTGCATGCTGGTGCTGCTGATCAGTGGCGTGGTGATCTGGCGCGCGTGGTTCAGCCAGTACTTCGACATCGGCGCCATTCGCCTGGCGACCTTGCTCCATGCGCTGGCGGCGTTCGTGCTGATCCTCAGCATCATCGTGCACATCTATGCCGGCATCTGGATCAAAGGCTCGGTAGGCGCCATGCTGCATGGCTCGGTCAGTCGGGCCTGGGCACGCAAGCACCATGAGTTGTGGTACCGCGAAGTGACCGGCGACAAGACGCCGGGCAATCACGGGCGAAAAGAAGGATGAGCGCTTGAGCACGATACTCGAACCCGGGCAGATCGAAGCGTCGGCCGTGACGCCGCCATTTCTGAACCTGCCGCCTGCCAACCTGTTCGAACGGCGCGCCGAGCGCCTGGAGCAACTGGCCGAGGGCAATGCCCTTGGCCAGTACCTGATGCTGATCGCGCGGCTGTGCCGTATCCAGCAGCAGCTTGTGGATAACCCGCCCAGTGCCCTGCCGGTGGCAGGCGAACGCCAGCGCCTGTGCATAAGTCATGGCTTGCCACCGCTGGCGGCGGACAGCCTGGTGCGCGAGGGGCCTTGGTTAGCCTGGTTGCAGGCGCTGCTCGAACACTTCGATGGCGTGTCCGACGGGGCGCTGGGTGAGGCCCTGCGCACATTGCGAGAGAGCGACGACAGCCAGCGCAAAGGCTGGGCCATTGCCCTGCTGGCCGGCCAGTACGATGCCGTGCCGGCGGCGCTGGTGCCCTTCATTGGCGCGGCGCTGCAAGCGGCTTGGTCCCATTGGCTGCTGACGCTGCCCGAACCTGAACTCAAGCCCGCCGACAGCCTGGCCCAGTGTCCGGCCTGTGGATCACCGGCCATGGCTGGGGTGGTGCGCAACCGTGGCAAGCACAACGGCCTGCGATACCTGGTCTGTTCGTTGTGCGCGTGCGAGTGGCATGTGGTGCGGGTCAAATGCGTGTACTGCGAGTCGAGCAAGGACCTGCGCTACAGCAACCTCGAGGATGACCGGCACGCGCCGGGAAAGGCGCCGTTGCGCGCCGAATGTTGTCCAGGGTGTCAGAGCTACCTAAAGCAGAGTTACTTGGAGAACGACGCCGCGGCCGAGCCGCTGGCCGATGACCTGGCCAGCCTGGCGCTGGATATGCGTCTGGATGAGGAGGGCTTCCAGCGGCTGGCGCCTAACCTGATGCTGGCGCCCGGCTAGGGGGAAGTGTCTACACTGAAACACCGAGTTGCCTCATTCGCGGGTAAGCCGGCTCCCACAACGGTTGCACTGCCCTTGTGGGAGCGGGGTTACCCGCGAAAGACCCCAATCGACAACGGATCAGTTGAAGGTAGTACCGCATGTCTTCGAGCCCCGCCAGCGACACCCCACGCCTGCCCTCCATCGACACCTTGTTACGCCACCCGACCTGCGAGCCGTTGATCGAACGCCATGGCCGTGACGCCGTGCTGGCTACCCTTCGCCACTTGCTCGATGACCTGCGTGAGCCTGCTCGCCTTGGCCAGATGAGCGCGGTCGAGCTGGCGCCGGAAGTTCTCAATGGCCGCGCCGGCGAACGCCTGGCCATCCAGCAGCGCAGCCAGGTACGCCGTGTGTTCAACCTCACCGGCACGGTGTTGCACACCAACCTGGGCCGTGCGCTGTTGCCCGAGGAGGCGGTGGAGGCCATGCAGGTCGCCGCCCGTCATCCGCTGAACCTGGAGTTCGACCTGGCCACCGGCAAGCGCGGTGACCGCGACGACCTGATCGAAGGCCTGATCCGCGAGCTCACCGGGGCCGAGGCGGTGACGGTGGTCAACAACAACGCCGCTGCCGTGCTGCTGGCGCTCAACAGCCTGGGCGCGCGCAAGGAGGGGGTCATCTCACGAGGCGAACTGATCGAGATCGGCGGCGCCTTCCGTATTCCCGACATCATGGCCCGCGCGGGTGTCCGCCTGCATGAAGTCGGCACCACCAATCGCACCCACGCCCGCGACTACGAAGGCGCGATCAACCCGCGAACGGGCTTGCTGATGCGTGTGCATTGCAGCAACTACAGCATTCAGGGCTTCACCACCCAGGTACCCACCGCCGAGCTGGCCGCCATTGCCCACGCCCATGGTTTGCCGCTGCTGGAGGACCTGGGCAGCGGCAGCCTGCTCGACCTCACCCGTTGGGGGCTGCCGGCCGAACCCACCGTACGCCAGGCCCTGGCTGACGGCGCCGACATCGTCACCTTCAGCGGCGACAAGCTGCTCGGCGGCCCCCAGGCCGGCATCATCGTCGGGCGCAAGGAGCTGATCGCCAAGATCAAGAAGAACCCTCTCAAGCGTGCCCTGCGGGTCGACAAGATCACCTTGGCCGCGCTGGAAGCCGTGCTGGCGCTGTACCGCAATCCGGATCGGCTCGCCGAGCGCCTGCCCAGCCTGCGCCTGTTGACCCGCCCTCAGGATGAGATAGCGGCCCAAGCCGAGCGCCTGGCCCCGGCGCTCGCGGCCTGCCTGGGGGCGCAATGGGCTGTAAGCGTCGAGCCGGCCCTGGGCATGATCGGCAGTGGCAGCCAGCCTGTGGCGCGCCTGCCCAGCGCCGCCCTGTGCCTGCGCCCGCAGGTGTCGAAGAAGCTGCGCGGACGCAGTTTGCACGTGCTCGAGCGCGCCTTGCGCGACCTGCCGGTGCCGGTGCTCGGGCGCATCGATGACGACGCCCTGTGGCTCGACCTGCGCCAGCTCGACGACGAGGCCCACTGGCTGGCGCAACTGCCAGCACTGCGTCTGGGGCCGGTCCAGTGATCGTCGGCACCGCCGGCCATATCGACCATGGCAAGACCGCACTGCTCCAGGCCCTGACCGGCCAGGCTGGCGATCATCGCCAGGAAGAACGCGCCCGGGGCATGACCATCGATCTCGGCTACCGCTATGCCGCGCTGGCCGAGGGTGCGCCGTTGACCGGTTTCATCGACGTGCCCGGGCACGAGCGCTTCATCCACAATATGTTGGCCGGCGCCCATGGCATCGACCTGGTCTTGCTGGTGGTGGCGGCAGATGACGGCGTCATGCCACAGACCCGCGAGCACCTGGCGATCATCGAGCTGCTGGGCATCCCCCAGGCGGTGGTGGCGATCAGCAAGTGCGACCGGGTCGAGCCGCAGAGGGTTGCGCAGGTCCTGGCGCAAGTTACAGCACTGCTGGCGCCGGGCCCTTACGCGCAGGCGAAGCAGTTTCCGTTGTCCAGCGTCACTGGGGAGGGCATCGAAGCGCTGCGCCAGGCGTTGCTGACCGCTGGAGACACGGTAGGTCAACGCAGCGCACGCGGTGGTTTCCGTCTGGCCGTCGACCGGGCGTTCGCCGTGGCCGGCGCTGGTATCGTGGTCACCGGCACCGCCTTGGCCGGGCAGGTCAGCGCCGGCGACACCTTGCTGTTGGGCAAGGCCGGTAAGCCGGTACGGGTGCGGGGGTTGCATGCGCAGAACCAGGCTGCGTTGGTGGCCCAGGCCGGCCAGCGAGTGGCGCTGAATCTGCACGCCGAGCGCCTGGCGCTGGAGCAGATCCACCGGGGCGACTGGCTGGTGCCTGACTGGCTGCATGCGCCCAGCACGCGGGTGGATATCGAGCTCACGTTATTGCCCAGCGAGACGCGAACCTTCGAGCATTTCAGCGCCGTGCACGTGCACCTGGGTACCCAGGACGTCACGGCGCGTGTGGCGCTGCTCGAGGGCGAGACATTGCAGGCGGGGCAGCGGATGTTCGCCCAACTGCTGCTCAACGCGCCCTTGCAGGCAGTGCATGGCGATCGGCTGGTGCTCAGGGACCAACGGGCCCAACGCACCCTGGGCGGTGGCCGTGTACTCGACCCCTTTGCCCCGAGCCGGCAACGACGAAGTGAAACGCGTCTGCGGCAACTGCAGGCCCTCAGCGAGGCCGAGGCCTTGGAGCAGGCTTTGCCGGCCTTGCTCGATGCCGCGCCTGGCGGGCTGGATCCCCAGCGCCTCGAGCGTCAGTTCAATCGACTGCGCGACACCTGGAGGTTACCTGAGGCTGTGCAGGTGATCGCGACGCGACAAGGGCAACTGCTGTTCGCCAGGCATCGCTGGCAGGCGCTGAAGCAGCAGGTCACGGCGCAGTTGGCGCAGTTCCATGAGCAGGAGCCAGACCAGCTGGGGCCGGACCGCGACCGCCTGCGCAGGTTCATGGCCTTGCCCATGGAGCGCCCGGCGTTCGTCAGTCTGCTGGAGGCGTTGCTCGAAGCCGGCGACGTCGTCAGTAGCGGCCCCTGGCTGCATTTGCCGGCGCACAAGGTGCAGTTGAGCGACGCCGATGCTGCCTTGTGGGCGCTGCTGGAGCCTGAGTTGGCGAGAGGCGAGTACGATCCGCCCTGGGTTCGGACGCTGGCTGCAGCGCAAGGGCGTGACGAAGCCGACGTGCGCCTGCTGCTGCGCAAGCTGGCCCGGCTGGGACTGGTGCACCAGGTGGTGCGCGATCTGTTCTATCCGGAGGCGACTGTCCGGCGCATGGCCGACATGCTGTTGCAGCTTTCGGCCAGTACACCGATAGTGCAGGTGGCGGCGTTTCGCGATATGTTGGGCATCGGTCGCAAACGCAGCGTTCAGATTCTTGAATATTTCGATCGAATCGGTCTGACCCGGAGGGTGGCCGACCAGCGTTACATCCGAGCCGACAGCGCCCTGGCCGAGCAGCAGCCAAGGCACTGACTACAAGGAAGGCAATCGCGCCCGGTGGCGCGGCCGGGCTTCAAACCCGGTTGGGGACGGCATCCGTTCCCGGGCAGGTTCGACTCCCGCTGCCTTCCGCCACTTCTCCCCAAAGCACCTGAGTCCACCTGGGCGCATAGACCCCGGTGGAGCCCACACTATGTGCACCGGCCTATTCGCGGGTAAACCCGGTCCTACAGGTGCCGCAGTGTGTTTGAGTGCAACACAGAACCTATGGGACCGGGTTTATCGAGGCGTCGAACCGCCGCGAATGCGTCAGTCTGGGCGACCTTCAGGCCCGCTCACCGCACAGGTCCAGGGCAAACCAATGCTCTGCCGCCTGCACATCCAGCCCTGCACCCAGCAGTGCGAACAGCTTGCCCAGCGCCGCTTCGCGGGTCATCCCGCCGCCACTGACCAAGCCGGTATCGCGCAGGCGGCTGCCGGCGGCATAGGTGTCGAACACCACCGAACCCTCCGGACACTGGCTGATCGCAACGATCATCACTCCACCCTTGCGGGCTTCGTGCAATGCGTCCAGCAGCGTCTGGTCATCCGAGGGGCCAGTGCCGCTGCCGTAGCATTCCAGCACCAAGCCTTGCACGCCGGCGGCGAGCATTGCCTGCACGAAGCTGGCCTGCAGGCCGGGTACCACCGGCAGCACCGCAAGACGCACCGGATGGCGGCGTTGGCGATAGTCCAGCGTTGGCGGGATGGCCGTGGCGCGCTCGCCCTCACGATGGCGGGGCAGCGCCACGAAGGCATCGAAGGCCTCACTGCGCAGTTTCGATGCCCGGCAGCCATGCAACAGTTGGCCATGGAAATACAACTGCACACCCTCCGCCAGGCCGCTTTCGAACAGGCGCAAGGCCCCGAGCAGGTTGTCCCAGGCGTCGCTGTCCGGGGCCCCGGCTGGCAACATGGAGCCGGTCAGCAGCACCGGTACCGGCAAGCCCAGCAGCAGGAACGACAAGGCCGCCGCGCTGTAGGCCAGGGTGTCGGTGCCATGCAGCACCAGCACACCGTCATGGCCGCCGTGCTCCACTGCGTCGACGATGGCATCGCGCATGGCCAGCCAGTTGGCCTGTTGCATGTTGGCGCTGTCGATCAGTGGGTCGAGCTCGCGCAGCGACCATTGAAGGCGCGGCGCATCGGCCAGCAGCGCCAGGTGTTCGCGCATCCGCGCCTCGAAGCCGCTGGCCGGTGCCAGGCCCTCGGGCGTTTGCAGCATGCCGATGGTGCCACCGGTATAGAGGACGAGAAGATTCTTGACTGCACGCATGGAAAACTTCCGTAGCGATGAGCGGAGAAGGGAGCCGCCCCGGACGGGGCGGCTGGGCAGCAGAGGATATCAGCGCTGTGGCTGGACTTGGGCGGCAGCTTTGTCAGCGGCGGTTTCAGCCTGTGGGTTGGCTGGCCAGGCATCGCGATCCAGGTCCAGGTCGGCGAACTTGCTGGAGTCGAATACCGGCTGGTCGATGCCGGCGCGGCGCTGGTCGTCGTAGTCGCGCATTACGCGCAGGCCGACCTTGAACAGCAGGGCCAGGGCGATCAGGTTGACGAATGCCAGGCAGGTCATGGTGATGTCGGCAAAGGCGAACACGGTCGACAGGTCCTGCATCGAACCCCAGATCACCAGCGCCAGTACCAGGCCACGGAAGCTCATCAGCACGACACGGTTGCGGCTGAGGAACTGCAGGCTGTTCTCGCCCAAGTAGTAGTTGTAGAGGATGCAGGTGAAGACGAACAGCGACAGGGCGACGCTGACGAACACACGGCCCCAGTCACCGACCACGGCGGCCAGCGAGTTCTGGGTCAGGACGATGCCGTCACCTTCGAAGCCCGGGGTGTAGAAGCCCGACAGCAGGATCAGCAGCGCGGTGCAGGTGCAGATCACGAAGGTGTCGAGGAACACGCTGAAGGCCTGGACCACGCCCTGGGCGCCCGGGTGTTTCACGGCGGCCACGGCGGCGACGTTCGGCGCGCTGCCCAGACCCGCTTCGTTGGCGAACACGCCACGCTTCACGCCCATGACGATGGCGCTGCCGAGCAGGCCGCCGAACGCGGGGTCGAGGCCGAAGGCGCTCTTGAAGATGGTTTCCAGCATGGCTGGCACGTGCTCGATCTGGGTGCCGATCACGTACAGGGTCACGCCGATGTAGGCCAGGGTCTTGACCGGTACCAGCAGGTCCGACACTGCAGCGATACGCTTGATACCACCGATGAAGGTGATGGCCAGCAGCACGGCCAGGACGATACCGGTGTGTTTTGGATCGAAGGCAAAGGCGTTCTGCAGCGAGTGGGTCACGGTGTACGACTGCAGGCCAATGAAGGCGAAGCCGTAGGTGACCAGCAGCAGGATCGAGAACACGATCGCCATGCTTTTCAGCTTCAGGCCGTGCTGGATGTAATACGCTGGGCCGCCGCGGTACAGGCCGTCGCCATCGGCGCGCTTGTAGACCTGGGCCAGGGTGCATTCGAAGAAGCTGCTGGCCATACCCACCAGTGCGGTGACCCACATCCAGAACACGGCGCCTGGGCCACCGAGGGTCACGGCGATGCCGACGCCCGCGATGTTACCGGCGCCGACGCGGCCGGCAAGGCTCAACATCAGGGCCTGGAACGAGCTCAGCTGGCCTGCCTGGCCGCGCAGGGATTCCTTGAAGACCGCGAACATGTGGCCGAAATGACGGAACTGGACGAACCGAGAGCGGATGGTGAAGTAACCGCCGAGTCCGACGATCAGCACGATGAGGAGTTTCCCGGAAAGGAAATCGTTGAGTGCTTCGAGCATTGAAAAATGACCTCGATTCTTATTGTTCGTGTGGAAAGACCAGCGGGCGGCAGGCGCACCGCTATTCAGTGGGGGCGCATGGTTGGCCATGACAACAACGGTTACAATTTCGCGTGTTGCTCTGATTTGATGCGACTTGATGCTAAACTTGCACCACTCGCATCATCTGGATCCTGCTCATGGGCGATCATTTCGCTATCAATCTCAAATTGGCTTGCAGCCATTACCGCTCTATTTCAGAGGTTTGCCGACAGCTCTCGATCAACCGCGCGCAATTCAACAAGTACCTCAGCGGCCAGAGCCGTCCGACGGCTTACAACCTCAAGCGCATCGGTGATTTCTTCGGTGTCGAGGAATACGAGCTGGGCCTGCCGCCCGAGCAGTTCGCCCGCCTGATCGGGGCGCGCAATCTGTCGGCCGAGTCTGGACCGCAGAACGACCCCATTAGCGAGCTGTTCAAACCGCTGCATGCCCATGCAGGCAATCTGTCGCGCTA
Source organism: Pseudomonas sp. NY15354 (assembly GCF_048068075.1). Lineage (NCBI taxonomy): Bacteria > Pseudomonadati > Pseudomonadota > Gammaproteobacteria > Pseudomonadales > Pseudomonadaceae > Pseudomonas > Pseudomonas sp. NY15354. Next base: position 41,111 of record NZ_JBLUPV010000013.1, on the reverse strand, counting down.
TTGCGGCTACTACTTCGAATACTCCAACTGCATGTCGGTCCCGGGCTCGATCCTGGTGTCGCTGGTGCATTTGTGGGAGGAGCGCGGCAGCTTCCTGTTCGAGCGTCAGGAGCGACAGGAGCGCTCCAGTGCCACGGATCTGCATGCAGAGGTGCGTTGCCGCTATCTGGGCGCGGCCTTCCAACTGCAGGACCGGGTCTTTCTGATCGACTACGAGTCACTGACGCTCAACGAGATGAGCCAGACCGTGCTCATCCCCAGCTTCAAAAGCCGTATCACCCGTCTGAACGGCTTGAAGACCGGCGTCTCCAGTGGGGACCGGCGCAACCCGGCCTGTACCCGTGTGGTCTGGGAGTACCTGGGCGAGGAGATCAACCGCATCAACGCCTACCGCCAGGTCAAGCTGTACCGCCCGGACGACCCTCGCATCGATGACGACGTGCGCGAGCGTCTGAAGGCAGGGCCGATCAGCAACGGCTTGTTCGAGATCGAGTGAGCCCTGCCTCGCGACGCACTGCTTGGTAATTCGTCATCGACGCCGAATATCCTGTCGCGCCCAGGCATGTGCTGTGGTTGGACTTCCCCGAGAGGAACCCGCAAAATGTCCGCTTCCTTCTATCAACCTGTTCGGATCTGCTGACTCTATGCGTATGCGCCTGATGCTGTTGGGTGGTGGCAATGCCCTCGGGCAAGCGCTGATTCGTCTCGGGGCCGAGGAGGACATCGGATTCCTGGCGCCGCGCCCGCCGGAGAACGGCTGGGGGCCGGCCAGTCTTACGCAACTGCTTGACGATCATCGCCCCGATGTCGTGGTCAACCTGGCTTACTATTTCGACTGGTTCCAGGCCGAGTCGGTCAGCGAACAACGCCTGGTGTTGCAGGAGCGGGCCGTGGAGCGCCTGGCCGAGTTGTGCCAGCACCACCAGATCATTCTCGTGCAGCCCTCGAGCTACCGGGTGTTCGATGGCTCGCGGGCCACGGCCTACAGCGAAAAGGACGAGCCGGTGCCACTGGGTCTGCGTGGCCAGGCGCTCTGGCGCATCGAGCAGAGTGTGCGGGCGACCTGTCCCCAACATGTGCTGCTGCGTTTTGGCTGGGTACTCGACGAAAGCATCGACGGCGTGCTCGGGCGCTTCCTCACCCGCGCCGAACAACCCCAGGAACTGCTGCTGGCCGATGACCGCCGCGGCAACCCGACACCGGTCGACGACGCCGCGCGGGTGATCCTCTCGGTGCTCAAGCAGCTCGATTGCGACGCGCCGCTGTGGGGCACCTACCACTACGCCGGCAATGAGGCGACCACGCCGCTGGCGCTGGGTCAGGCAATTCTCGGCGAGGCGGCGCAGTGGCACAGGCTGGCCGTGCAGGCGCCTACGCCCCAGGCCCATGCCGCGCGTCCCGACGCCAGCGAGGAGCCACAGAACGCGGTGCTGGCCTGCAAAAAGATTCTTCACACCTTCGGCATCAAGCCGCGCGCCTGGCGCGCCGGCTTGCCGCCCCTACTGGACCGGTTCTACCGACATGGCTGACGCCCCCATCCTGATCACCGGCGGTGCCGGCTTCATTGGCTCCCACCTGTGCGATGCGTTGCTGGACAAAGGCTATGCGGTACGGGTGCTCGATGACCTCTCCACCGGCAAGCGCGCCAACCTGCGCCTGGACCATCCCGGCCTGGAACTGATCGAAGGCGATGTGGCCGATGCCGAGCTGGTACGTCGTGCCACGGCAGGCTGTCGTGCCGTGGTGCACTTGGCCGCGGTCGCCTCGGTGCAGGCGTCGGTCGAAGACCCGGTGCGTACCCACCAGAGCAACTTCATCGGTACCCTGAATGTCTGTGAAGCCATGCGCCTGGAAGGCGTGCGGCGCGTGTTGTTCGCTTCCAGCGCAGCGGTCTATGGCAACAACGGCGAAGGTCAGTCGATCGCCGAGGACACGCCCAAGGCGCCCTTGACCCCCTATGCGGTGGACAAGCTCGCCAGCGAGCAGTACCTGGACTTCTATCGTCGCCAGCACGATCTGGAGCCGGTGGTGTTTCGCTTCTTCAACATCTTCGGGCCGCGCCAGGACCCTTCCTCGCCGTATTCCGGCGTGATCAGCATCTTCTGCGAACGCGCGACCCAAGGCCTGCCGATCACGGTATTTGGCGATGGCGAGCAAACGCGAGACTTTCTGTATGTGGGCGACCTGGTTCAGGTGATGGTCCAGGCGCTGGAGCTTGAGCTCGTCGAGGAAGGGGCGGTGAACATCGGCCTGAACCAGGCGACCTCGCTGAACCAGCTGCTGGCGGCACTGGAGAAGGTGATCGGCAGTCTGCCTGCCATCGATCACGGCCCGGCGCGTTCGGGCGACATCCGTCATTCGCGGGCGGACAACACCCGCTTGCTGGCGCGTTTCGACTTCCCGCAGCCGACCTCGATGGTCGATGGGTTGGCGCGCCTGCTGGGTAAAGCCTGACGCTTTCTCATCGGTTTTGCGCGTCTATTCACGCGTAAACCCACTCCCACAGCTAGGCAGCGCCAGGCCTGTAGGAGCGGGTTTACCCGCGAAGATCATATTGTCTGGTCAGACCTGACATGGCAGCCAGAGCCGCCATGCCGGGTGGGGATCAGAACTTGTAGCCCAGACCCACCATGTAGACCCATGGGTCCACGTCCACGTCGACCTTGGTCTTGCCCACGGTCAGCTCGCTCGGGCCGTCCACGGTGGCCTTGGTGTCGATGTCGATGTACCAGACCGAGGCGTTGACCAGCAGGTTGTCGGTGAGCATGTAGTCCATGCCCAGCTGGGCGGCCAGGCCCACCGAGTCTTGCAGCTTCAGATTGCTGAAGCCCTGCTTCTTGCGGGAGCTGCTAAGGTCTTCGTCGAAGAAGGTGGTGTAGTTGATGCCCACGCCCGCGTAAGGCTGGAACTTCGAGGAAGGCTCCATCGGGTAGTACTGCAGCGACAGCGTCGGTGGCAGTTGCTTGATGTCGGCCAGCTTGCCGTCCAGCCCAGGGCCAAGGCCTTTGACGGCCACGGTGTGGTTGAATGGCGTAGCGGCCAACAGCTCCAGGCCGATGTGGTCGGTGAGCATGTAGGCGAAGGTCAGGCCCAGCTGGGTGTCGCTGTCCAGGGTCGCCTTGGTGCCCGACACCTTGGTGCCGTCGAGCTTGAGATCGCTGCTGTCTTCGTTCGGCGCTACGGTGATGGCGCCGGCACGCAGGATGATGTCACCGGCCTGGTGGGCCTGGGCGACAGGGGCGGCGAGTGCCAGGGCAATGAGTGAGGCGCCGAGCAAGGACTTGTTCATGGAAGCTCCCAAAGGACGTAAGTAATCGAGTAGTCCAATGGTAAGGAGCCGGCCGAAACGAACTGTTGATTCAGCTCAACGAAGCCGCGTCACAACGCCTGAGCAGCGCTCATTGCAGCTCATAGGCGTAGATTTTTTCTGCTTCCATCTGGTAACCGGCATCGGCCAGTTCGCTGCTGGTGGCTTTTACCTGCATCCGGCCCTCGATCCAGTAGGGCTGGTAGAGGTCTTCGATGCGCACCCCCATCTCGCTGACGATATGCACGATCTGGTTCGCCGGCGGCGGTGGTACGTGGATGCAGGCGCCGTAGTAGGGCACCAGGAGGAACTCGGTGGTGCGGCCTTCCTCGCTCACCTCCAGCGGCACGATGTAACCGGGCAGCCTGACCCACTGGCCATCCAGCGCCTTGACCACCGGCGCCTGGGGCGCCTGCTGGCACGCGGCGGGCGCTGACTCGGCCAGCGCGCTGCCCAGTTGCGACAGGTCATGCAGCGGGGCCCGCTGTGGCGGGATCACGGGCGCACCCTGGGGGATCAGAGCGGGCCAGTCCAGAGTGCGAGGCTCGGCGGCCCAGGTGGGTGTCAAGACGAGCAGCAACAGCAGTGCGAGGGCATGACGCATGGCGGGTTCTCAGAGGTGGATCGACAGGCCGTCGGCCAGCGACTGACGATAGGCGCGCCACGCCGGCACGCTGCCCATCAGCAGCGCGGCACCCAGGATGATCGCCAGCAGCGTCCACTCATGGACGCTCGGCCAGGCCAGGGGCAGGTAGAGGCCATAGTTGGCTTGCACATAGCCCTGGGCCAGGGCTATGCCCGCGTACAGCAGGCCCAGTCCAGCGGCGATACCGGCCAGCGCCAGGGCCAGCGCTTCGAGCACCAACAGCCCGGCGATGTGCCAGGGCCGCGCGCCCACCGAACGCAGGATGGCCATCTCCCGGCGACGCTCGTTCAGGCTGGTGAGGATCGCGGTGAGCATGCCGATCAAGCCGGTCAGCACCACGAACAGCGATACCACGAACAACGCTTGTTCGGCGGTGCCCATCAGGCTCCAGAGCTCCTGCAGGGCGACCCCTGGGAGAATTGCCAGCAGCGGCTCGCTACGGAATTCGTTGATCTCCCGCTGCAGACTGAAGGTGGCGATCTTGTTGTTCAGACCCAGCATGAACGCTGTGATGGCGGCCGGTTGCAGGTCCATGACGCGCGCCTGTTCGGCACTGATGCGCCCGGCGCCACGGGCTGGAACGCCGTTGTGCCAATCGACATGGATAGCCTCCATGCCGGCCAGGCTGATGTGAAGGGTGCGGTCCACTGGTGTGCCGGTGCGTTCGAGGATGCCGACGACGGTAAAGGGCTTGTCGTCGTGCTTGACCAGGCTGATGGCCGCCACGCCGTGGGCCAGCACCAGCTTGTCACCGAGCTTGTAGTGCAGCGCTTGGGCCACTTCGGCGCCCAGCACCACTTCGAACGGGTCGTCTGCGAAAGGCCGGCCCTGGCTCAGGGCCAGGTGTTGCTGGCGCCCGAACTGATAATGGTCGAAGTAAGCGCCTGTGGTGCCCATCACCCGATAGCCGCGATGGGAGTCGCCGAGGGAAATCGGGATCGCCCACTTCACCCGTGGGTCCTTGGCGTAGTGTTCGAAACTGTCCCAGCGGATGTTGTTGGTGGCATTGCCGATGCGAAACACCGAGTACAGCAGCAGATTCACCGACCCCGAGCGGGCGCCGACGATCAGGTCGGTGCCGCTGATGGTGCTGGCGAAGCTGGCGCGGGCCTCGGTGCGCACGCGCTCCACGGCCAGTAACAAGCACACCGACAAGGCAATGGCGAAGGCTGTCAGGAACGCGGTGAAGCGGCGGTTGGCCAGGCTGGCCAGTGCAAGGCGGAGCAAATACATCAGGCCTCCTGGGGCTTGGCCGCGCGATTGAGTTCGGCCAGGGACAGATGACGGTCGAACAGCGGTGCCAGGCTCTGGTCATGGCTGACGAACAGCAGGCTTGACCCCGCTGCGCGGCATTCATCGAACAACAGGCGGATGAACGCCTCGCGAGTGTCGGCATCCAGCGCTGAGGTGGGTTCGTCGGCGATCACCAGTTCGGGCTGGCCGATCAGCGCCCTGGCCGCGGCGACCCGCTGCTGCTGGCCGATCGACAGGCTGTCGGCGCGACGGGCAAGTAGCCGTGGGTCATCCAGCCCCAGGTGTGCCAGCAGCGTCGCGGCTGCCTGGTCGATGCTGCCATGGCGCTGGATCGCCCGTTCGGCGCGGCTGCGCGAAAAGCGGCAGGGCAACTCGACGTTCTCCCGTACCGAAAGAAACGGCAGCAGGTTGAACTGCTGGAAGATATAGCCCGTGTGGTCGACCCGAAAACGATCACGGGCGCCCTGGCCCAGGGTTGCGAGGTCCTGGCCGAGCAGCTGGATGCGGCCTTGATCGGGGCGGTTCACCCCACCCAGCAGGCCGAGCAAGGTGGTCTTGCCGCTGCCACTGGGGCCCTTGAGGAACAGCGCCTCGCCTGCCTCCAGGCGAAACGCAGGGATGTCCAGCAATGGGGGCTGGCCGGGCCAGGCGAAGCGCAGCCCTTGCAGGTCGATCAGTGGCTGGCTCATTCAGAACGCGACCCTGCTGTTGGCTGGGGAGGCTGATACGCCTTTCTGACCGTTCGGGCCGATCAGTTGCACGTTGATCTTTTGGGTTGCCGGGAAGGCCTTGAACAGCGGGGCAAGGTCGATCTCGGCGAGCTTGCCAGGCGCCGCGCAGTTGAATTGATAGTGGGCGTTGACGTCAGCATGGTCATGTCCGTGTTCGTCGTCATCGCCGTCGTGGGCGTGCGGCGCATCGCCAAACAGCGGGCTGTCGAGCGGTTGGGCGTCATCCGTGCAACCGGCGGCCTGGGTCAGCCCGAACAGTTTCAGCGGTTGCTCCAGTTGCTGGCGTGCGGCGGCGACCTTGGCCTTGTCGGCATCGCTGGTGGCCGCATGTTCGAAACCGACCAGGTTCATGGCCGGGCTGTCCAGTTCCAGCTCCAGGGTGTTGCCCTCGAGCACCGCATTGAGTGTGGCCACGCCATGTTCATGGGCGCCGAGGCTGCCATGGGCGTGATCGTGATCATCGTGGGCCTGGGCCGCAACCAAGGGGAGCAGGGCGAAGGGCAGGGCGAGGAGCGAGCGGCGCATGGATGACTCCGGGTGTCGGACATTGATTTCGTAATGTTATAACAAGTTTTTCTGTCCCTGCCAGCCTGCCTGGCGCAGGTTTCATGTTCATGGGAGCATGACCACATCGACCCTCGATTTAAGGAAGGCAGTGTGAGAATTCGTGGACAGATCGGCGACTGGCCGGTGGACCTGACCCTCGAGCTGGAGCCTGCGGAGTGGGCGCAGTTGGGGCGTCAGCTGGAGGTGCCGGCCGTTGTCGAGGCGGCCGCGACGCCCGCAGCCACCACCTCGCGCCAGGATGATGGGCAGTGGTTGGCTGCCTGTGAGCTGCTGCGCCAGGCCGGGCAGATCAGCGGGCCGGAATTGCTGGGCCGTCTGGAAGGGCTCGCCGGCAGCACGGCGGCGGGCAAGCGGCTGCTGGTGCGTTTGCGCCACAGCAGTGAGGTGAAGGTGGAAAGCGGGCCGGACGCGCCGGTGTATCACTGGGTGGGATGAGTGAGGGCCGCTGTGCGGCCCCATCGCAGGCGTCGTCAGTTCCTACAGGCACCCCGCCGTTCAGTACCCGCGGAGCAGACAACGCGGTGCATGGCACCGACGTCGTCGTACTTGCCGGTGACTCGGCGTAAGGTCACCAAAACCGATCAGAACATCGCGGCCGACAGCTTGCGCCGGTAAACGCTCACCAGCGGATGGTCATTGCCCAGCAGTTCGAATACCTGCAGCAGCGCCTTCTGCGGCAAACCGTCGGCGTAGCCGCGGTTGCGCTGGAACAGCTTGAGCAGGCCATCGAGCGCCGGCTCGTACTGCTGGCGCGCCAACTGCTGGATGCACAGCTGATAGGTCGCCTCGTCATCTTGTGGGTTTTGCGCCAGGCGGCTCTTGAGCTCGGCAACTTCCGGCAGGCTGGCGGCCTGGCGCAGGAAGGTCAATTGGGCCTTGGCGCCGGCCAGGGCGGCCTTGTGCTCATCGGTCTTGACCGCGTCCAGCACCACCTGGGCTTCGCCCAGCTCGCCCCGTTCTGCCAGGCAGCGGGCATAGAGGATCAGCCCCTCGACATTGCTGTTGTCTTCGCTCAGCAGTGTCTGGAGCAGCGCTTCGGCTTCGCTGAAGCGGCTTTCCGCGAACAGCGCCTTGGCCTGTTCCAGCGGCGAGGCGGTCGGAGCGGCAGGCATCTGCACATGGGGTTCGAGCATCGCACGGATGGCCGACTCAGGCTGGGCGCCGGCAAAGCCGTCGACCGGCTGGCCGTCCTTGAACAGCACCACGGTCGGCAGGCTGCGGATACCGAACTGGGCGACGATCTGCTGCTCCACGTCGCAGTTGACCTTGGCCAGCAGCAACTCGCCCTGGTAACCCTCGGCGATCTTGGCCAGCAGTGGCATCAGCGCCTTGCAGGGTGCGCACCATTCGGCCCAGAAATCCACCAGCACAGGCTTGTGGAAGGAATTCTCGATGACCAGTTGCTGGAAGGTGGCATCGCTGGCATCGAAAATGTACGGCGTGTCTTGGTTCATCGCGACTCTCGCAAATCCTTGAATGGCACCACTATAAAGGCTCGCGGCTGGCGTGGTACAGGCTGACCCGGCGGAATTCGTGTGGCTCGGTCAGGTCCGGCAGAGTCAGTGCCTCGAGCACGCCAAGCGCCTGATAGCGTGGGTGATCGAAGTTGCGCACCCGGGAGTCGGCCACCAGGGCCTGGCGACCGCGGCTCAAGAACTCATCGAGCAGCGGCAGGTTGGCGCGGTCGTAGAGCACGTCGGCGACCAGGATCAGGTCGAAGCGGTCGGCCTCGGTGAAGAAATCGCTGCTGTAGCCCAGCTCCACGCCATTGAGCGCAGCATTGGCGCGACAGGCGTCCAGCGCCAGTGGGTCGAGGTCGCAGGCCACCACTTCCAGCGCGCCTGCCCGTGCGGCAGCGATACCGGCGATGCCGGAGCCTGCGCCGAAATCCAGCACACGCTTGCCGCGCACCCAGTGCGGCTGCTCGGCCAGGTAACGGGCCATGGCCAGGCCACTGGCCCAGCAGAAGCTCCAATAGGGCGGTTCATCGAGGATGCGCCGGGTTTCCTCGGGGCTGAATGCGCGGTCCATGTTGTCGGCGTCGATCAGCCACAGTTTCAGTTCGCAGTCGGGCAGGTCGCTCACGACCAGACGCGCCTCGCCGATCAGGCCGCTCAGGGCCTGCTGCAAATGCAGTGGAGGCATCTAGGGCGCCTTCTCGAAGCGCAGCGGGCCGGTGGCTTGGGTAGTGGCCTGGGCGATACGCAGGGGAGGCAGGTGCAGGATCAGTTGCCCGGAGCGGCTGGCGCGGCCGCGCAGTTCCACGCGAGCACCGGCGGGGAAGGCCTCGGGGCTGAAACGCAGGCGATAGGGCAGGTCCTGGCCGGTGCCGATGAGGTTGCTGCTGGCCAACAGGCGTTGCGGGCGGCCTCGCTCATCGATGACCAGCAATGCCAGCTCCACCTCGGCGCCGGCCGGTATTTGCAGCAAGGTGCCGCTCAGTTCGCGCTGGTAGGCCGGCAGCGGCCCCAGGTCGTCGCCTTTTTTCTTGGCGACCTTGGCCGGCGGTGCGGTGACGGTTTGCTCGGGCTTGGGTTGATCGCTGCCGCAGGCGGCGAGCAGGCCGGTGAGGCACAGCACGACGAGCGCTCGGTAATGCATGGGGTAATCCTTCGCAGGCAGAATTCCATGGATGGTAACCCCTTTGGCTTGTCTTGCCAGTGGGATGCGCTACCATGGCCCTCCCTTTTTTTGTTGCCTGCCACCATGCACTGTCCCTTTTGCGGTGCCAACGACACCAAGGTCATCGACTCGCGCCTGGTCGCCGAGGGCGAACAGGTGCGTCGCCGCCGTGAGTGCGTCGCCTGCGGCGAGCGCTTCACCACCTTCGAGACCGCCGAGCTGGTCCTGCCACGGCTGATCAAGCAAGACGGCACCCGCCAGCCTTTCGATGAAGAAAAACTGCGTGCGGGCATGCAGCGGGCGCTGGAAAAACGCCCGGTCAGTGTCGAGCGCCTGGAAGCGGCGTTGGCGCACATCAAGCACAAGTTGCGCGCCACCGGTGAGCGCGAGGTCAAGTCGTTGGTGGTCGGCGAACTGGTGATGGCCGAGCTGCGCAAGCTCGACGAAGTCGCCTATATCCGTTTCGCATCGGTCTACCGGCGTTTCCAGGACCTCGACGAGTTCCGCGAAGAAATCGACCGCCTGGCCCGAGAGCCCGCCAAAGAATGACCATGCCCAGCCCAACCGCCATTCTCGATGCCCACTACATGGCGCGAGCCCTGGAACTCGCCCGCAAAGGCCTGTACAGCACTCACCCCAACCCCCGCGTGGGTTGCGTGATCGTGCGGGACGGCGAGGTGGTCGGCGAAGGTTGGCACGTGCGCGCCGGTGAACCTCACGCCGAGGTCCATGCCCTGCGTCAGGCCGGCGAGCGCGCCCGAGGTGCCTGTGCCTACGTGACGCTCGAGCCCTGTAGCCACCATGGCCGCACCCCGCCGTGCGCCGAGGCGTTGGTGCAGGCTGGAGTGGCCCGGGTAGTTGCGGCCATGCAGGACCCCAATCCGCAGGTGGCAGGCAAAGGTCTGCGCCGCTTGGCTGAGGTCGGCATCGAGGTCAGCAGTGGCGTGCTCGAGGCCGAGGCCCGGGCGCTCAATCCGGGCTTTCTCAAGCGCATGGAGCATGGCCTGCCGTTCGTGCGGGCCAAGTTGGCCATGAGCCTGGATGGCCGCACTGCCATGGCCAGCGGCGAGAGCCAATGGATCACCGGCCCCGCTGCGCGCGCCGCGGTACAGCGCCTGCGCGCCCGCTCCAGCGTCGTGCTGACCAGTGCCGAAAGCGTGCTGGCCGACAACGCCCGCATGACCGTGCGCGGCGCCGAACTGGGCCTGGACCCGGACTCCACCGCCTTGGCCCTGGCCCGCCCGCCACTGCGCGTGCTCGTCGACGGGCGCCTGCGTCTGCCGCTGGACGCTCCGTTCTTCCAGGCCGGCCCAGCCCTGGTGGTGACCGCGGTCGCCGACGACCCTCGCTACGCCCAGGCCGGACACGAGCTGCTGAGCCTGCCGGGCGAGCACGGGCGGGTCGACCTTCCTGCCTTGTTGAGTGCCCTGGCGGCCCGTGGTGTCAACGAAATCCTGCTGGAGGCCGGCGCTGGCCTGGTCGGCGCCTTCGCGCGCCTGGGGCTTATCGATGAGTTCCAGCTGTTCGTCGCCGGCACCTTCCTGGGCAGTAGCGCCCGCCCGCTGCTGGACTGGCCGCTGGCGCAGATGAGCGAGGCCCCGCGTCTGAAGATCACCGAGGTGCGCGCAGTCGGCGATGACTGGCGGATCACGGCCATACCCTTGCCGGCGTCCGGCGTATAATGCCTGGCTTGCCACGCGCAGCCCTGTTCCCGAGGAGGACACCATGTTCACCGGCATCATCGAATCCATCGGCACCATCCGCAGCCTGACCCCCAAGGGCGGTGACGTGCGCGTCTATGTAGAGACCGGCAAGCTCGACCTGGGCGACGTCAAGCTCGGCGACAGCATCGCCGTCAACGGCGTCTGCCTGACGGCCGTGGAACTGCCGGGTGACGGCTTCTGGGCCGATGTCAGCGTCGAAACGCTCAAGCGTACCGCCATGGTCGACCTCAAGAGCGGCAGCCGGGTCAACCTGGAAAAAGCCCTGACCCCCACCACCCGCTTGGGCGGACACCTGGTCAGCGGCCATGTCGACGGCGTCGGGGAGATCATTTCGCGCAGCGATAACGCGCGCGCCATCCAGTTCCGCGTGCGTGCGCCCAAGGAGCTGGCCAAGTACATCGCCCATAAAGGGTCGATCACCGTCGACGGCACCAGCCTGACGGTCAACGAGGTCGATGGCGCTGAGTTCGAGCTGACCATCGTCCCGCACACCCTGTCTGAAACCATCATGGCCGACTACCGCGCAGGTCGTCGGGTCAACCTTGAGGTCGACCTGTTGGCTCGTTACCTGGAGCGTCTGCTGCTGGGCGACAAGGCTGCCGAGTCGAGCAAGGGCAGTGGCATCACCGAAAGCTTCCTGGCCGCCAACGGCTACCTGAAATCCTGATTGAGAAGGGGGTGCCGAGTGGCGCTCAACAGCATCGAAGAGCTGGTGGAAGACATCCGCCAGGGCAAAATGGTCATTCTCATGGACGACGAAGACCGTGAGAACGAAGGCGACATCATCATGGCCGCCGAGTGCTGCCAGGCCGAGCACATCAACTTCATGGCCAAGCACGCCCGCGGCCTGATCTGCATGCCGATGACCCGCGAGCGCTGCGAAACGCTCAAGCTGCCGCTGATGGCACCGCGCAACGGCTCAGGCTTCGGCACCAAGTTCACTGTGTCGATCGAAGCGGCCGAAGGCGTCACCACCGGCATCTCCGCCGCTGACCGCGCACGCACCGTGCAAGTGGCCGCCGCTCGCGATGCCAAAGCCGACGATATCGTCAGCCCAGGTCATATCTTCCCGCTGATGGCCCAGGCCGGCGGCACCTTGGCTCGCGCCGGGCACACCGAAGCGGCCTGTGACCTGGCGCGCATGGCCGGGTTCGAGCCCAGTGGCGTGATCTGCGAAGTGATGAACGACGACGGCACCATGGCCCGTCGCCCGGAGCTCGAGGCCTTCGCCGCCGAGCACGGCCTGAAGATCGGCACCATCGCCGACCTGATCCACTACCGCATGATCCACGAGCGCACCGTGCAGCGCATCGCCGAGCAGCCGCTGGACAGCGAGCTGGGCCAGTTCAACCTGGTCACCTACCGCGACGCGGTGGAAGGCGACGTGCACATGGCCCTGACCCTGGGCACCATCTGCGCCGAAGAACCGACCCTGGTACGCGTGCACAACATGGACCCGCTGCGTGACCTGCTGATGGTCAAGCAGCCGGGCCGCTGGAGTTTGCGCGCGGCGATGAACGCCGTGGCCGAAGCCGGCAGTGGCGTGGTGCTGCTGCTGGGCCACCCGTTGGACGGCGACGTGCTGCTGGCGCACATCCGTGAAAGCGCCGGGGACGCCCACCCCAAGGCTCCGACCACCTACAGCACCGTCGGTGCCGGTTCGCAGATCCTGCGTGACCTGGGCGTGCGCAAGATGCGCCTGATGAGCTCGCCGATGAAGTTCAACGCGATATCCGGATTCGATCTGGAAGTTGTAGAATACGTGCCCTCCGAGTGACACAGGCGTAACTGTCGTCCTGCCGCTCGTGTCCAAACCCTCCCGCAGGCCGCGTGTGCGCGGCCTCGCTCTTTAAGATGAGAACACCGGAATGACCCTGAAGACCATCGAAGGTACCTTCATCGCCCCCAAAGGTCGCTATGCTTTGGTGGTTGGCCGCTTCAACAGCTTCGTCGTCGAAAGCCTGGTGAGCGGTGCCGTTGATGCCCTGGTACGCCATGGCGTCAGCGAAAGCGACATCACCATCATCCGTGCCCCGGGCGCCTTCGAAATCCCGCTGGTTGCACAGAAAGTCGCTCAACAAGGCGAATATGACGCGATCGTCGCCCTGGGCGCGGTGATCCGTGGTGGTACCCCGCACTTCGAATACGTGGCGGGCGAGTGCACCAAGGGCCTGGCCCAGGTGTCCATGGAGTTCGGTGTTCCGGTGGCCTTCGGCGTTCTGACCGTCGACTCCATCGAGCAAGCCATCGAGCGTTCCGGCACCAAGGCCGGCAACAAAGGTGCCGAAGCTGCCCTGTCCGCCCTGGAAATGGTCAGCCTGCTGGCGCAGTTGGAGGCCAAGTGATTAGCGACGAAAGCGATCGTTTCAACCCGCGCGAGCCACGCGCGGCGGATGCCGGCAAGCCCTCGAAGAGCGCCAAGCGCCGCGAAGCCCGCAAGCTCGCGACCCAGGCGCTGTACCAGTGGCACATGGCCCAGCATTCGCTGAACGAAATTGAGGCTCAGTTCCGGGTCGACAACGATTTCTCCGATATCGATGGCGCCTATTTCCGCGAGATCCTGCATGGGGTTCCGGCAATCAAGGGCGAGATCGACAAGGCCTTGGCCCCGTGCCTGGACCTGCCGCTGGAGGAGCTCGACCCGGTCGAGCTCGCGGTGCTGCGCCTGTCCACCTGGGAGTTCATCAAGCGCGTCGACGTGCCGTACCGCGTGGTGATCAACGAAGGTGTGGAACTGGCCAAGGTCTTCGGTGCCACCGATGGCCACAAGTTCGTCAACGGTGTGCTGGACAAGCTGGCTCCGACGCTGCGTGACGCGGAAGTCAAGGCGAACAAGCGCTGATCGTGGCGCTTTCCGACCATGGGTGAGTTCGAGCTGATCCGCCATTACTTCGCCGCTGCGTCCTGTGCGCAGGGTGGCGAAGGCGTGGTCCTCGGCATCGGTGACGACTGCGCCCTGCTGGAACTGCCGGCCGGTGAGCAGTTGGCGGTGTCCACCGACACCCTGGTCGAGGGCGTGCATTTTCCTGCGGCCTGCGACCCGCTGCTGCTGGGCCAACGTTCCCTGGCGGTGGCCGTCAGCGACCTCGCGGCGATGGGCGCCGACCCGATCGGCGTCACACTGGCCCTGACCTTGCCTGAGGTCGGCGCAGAATGGCTCAGGCAGTACGCCGACGGCCTCAACCGCATGGCCCACCGTTGTGGCGTGAGCCTGATCGGTGGCGACACCACCCGCGGTCCCTTGAGCCTCACCGTCACCGTGTTCGGCAAAGTGCCGGCTGGCCAAGCCCTGCGCCGCAGTGGCGCTCGGCCAGGCGATCTGCTGTGCGTCGGCGGTCACTTGGGCAATGCCGCAGGTGCCTTGCCGCTGGTGTTGGGCCAACGCCAGGCGCCGGTCGAGGTCGCCGAGCCGCTGCTTGCCCATTACTGGTCGCCGCTGCCTCAGCTCACCTTGGGCCGACAGTTGCGCGGTCGGGCCACGGCAGCGCTGGATATTTCCGATGGTCTGCTGGCCGACTGCGGCCACATCGCCAAGGCTTCGGGCGTCGCCCTTGAGGTGGACGCCGAGCGGGTGCCCGTCTCGGCGGCCCTGGAGGCTTTCCTGGGGCGCGAGGCGGCCCTGCATGCCGCGCTCACCGGCGGTGACGACTATGTGCTGGCGTTCACCCTGCCTGAAGCACACCTTTCATCCCTGCCTGAACCTGGCGTCATCCATGTCATCGGCCGTGTGCGCGAAGGGCAGGGGGTGAGCCTGCGTGACCGGCAGGGCCAGGACATCACCCCGACGCAACGGGGCTATCAACATTTTAGGGAGACACCGTGACCGATCACCCCAACCAGGTGCCTGCGGAGTTCGTTCCGCCTTCGGTCTGGCGCAACCCCTGGCACTTCATTGCCTTTGGCTTCGGTTCAGGCACCTTGCCCAAGGCGCCTGGTACCTGGGGTTCGCTGGTCGCCCTGCCGTTCATCCCGCTCTGGCAGATGCTGCCGGACTGGGGTTACTGGTTGTTGCTGGGCGTCACCATGCTGTTTGGCTTCTGGCTGTGCGGCAAAGTCGCCAATGACTTGCGTGTGCACGACCATGAGGGCATTGTCTGGGACGAGATGGTCGGGATGTGGATCACCCTGTGGCTGGTGCCAGAAGGCTGGCAATGGCTATTGGCGGGGTTCTTGATGTTCCGCTTCTTCGACATCCTCAAACCGTGGCCGATCCGTTGGATCGACCGTCACGTGCACGGCGGTGTCGGGATCATGCTCGACGACATTCTGGCTGGGGTATTCGCCTGGCTGGGCATGCAGGTGCTGGTATGGGTGGTTGCCTGACTTAAGGAGCGGGTCATGGGCATAAGGAGTGTGCTGCTGGCAATGGTGTTGCTGCTTGCCCCTGGCGCGAGCGAGGTCATGGCCGAAGGCCTGCCCAAGCAGATCCACCTGGTCAGCGAGGAGTGGCTCGACTACACCAACGCCGATGGCACCGGCGTCGCCTGGGATGTGCTGCGCAAGGTCTTCGAGCCGGCAGGCGTGAAGGTGGTGACCCAGAGTGCGCCGTACAGCCGGGCGGTGGGGCTGGTCAAGCGCGGCGAAGCCGATGCCTGGGTCGGCTCCTACAAAGAAGAAAACGACGACAACGTCTACCCGCGCTGGCATTTCGATGTGGATCATATCTATGCCTTGGGCCTGGTCAGCAAGCCCGTTCCGACGCCGGAGAACATCGGTCAATACCGGCTGGCCTGGGTGCGCGGCTATGAGTTCCAGGACTACCTGCCCCACGTCAAGAGCTACCGTGAGGTCCAACGCCGCGAAGGTATCCTGCCGATGCTCGAGCATGATCGCGTGGATTTCTACATCGATGCCCAGACCGAGGTCGACTATGTCCTGGGCCAGGCGGCTCGTCCTGATCGCTGGCGTCGTACCCATGTCGCCGAGCTGCCGCTGTACCTGGCCTTCGGTCGCAACGACAAAGCCAAGGCGCTGAGCGAGTTGTTCGACCAGCGTATGCAAAAACTAGTACGCAGCGGCGAGCTCAAGCCGATCTTCGAACACTGGCAACAGCCGTACCCGTTCACGGCAGACAGTCAGCCCCATTGAATGTTGTTTTGCAGAGCGCATTGGGCCAGGCGATCTGATCATCGAACTTTTCGATCTTAAGCGGCAATATTCAGCCTGCGCACGCTCGGCAGCCTGCTGATACAATCGGGCCATTGAAAATTGCCTACTTTTAGGAGCACAACGTGCCCGTCGTCTTTGTCGCCGCCTCGAAACTCCCGACTCCCTTCGCGATCTTCACCATGCATGGCTTTCTCGACGAAGCCACGGGGCGCGAGCACGTGGTGCTCAGCCTGGGTGATATCGCCGATGGTCAGCCGGTACTGGGGCGCCTGCATTCCGAATGCCTGACCGGCGATGCGCTGTTCAGTCAGCGCTGCGACTGCGGCTCGCAACTGGAGGCCGCCTTGCAAGCCATCGCCCGTGAAGGCCGTGGCGTGCTGCTGTACCTGCGCCAGGAAGGACGCGGCATTGGCCTGTTGAACAAGATCCGTGCCTATGAACTCCAGGATGGTGGCGCCGATACCGTCGAAGCCAACGAACGTCTGGGCTTCGCCGCCGACCAGCGCGACTACGCAATGTGCCTGCCGATGCTCGAGCACCTGGGCGTGCAGTCGCTGCGCCTGATGACCAACAACCCGCGCAAGGTCAAAGCCCTGACCGACATGGGCATCAAGGTTGCCGAGCGCGTGCCGCTGCACACTGGTCATAACCCGCACAACCGTCACTACCTGGCCACCAAGGCCGGCAAGCTCGGCCACATGATGGGCAACGAGCACCAGGGCGAGCCCCAGGCGTGACCCGCGGCCAGGTGAAGCGGCGCCTGGCGCTGGCCTGGTGGCAATACCTGGCGGTGGGCCTGGTGCCGCTGCCGGTGATGGCTTGGGCGTTCGGTGGCGGCGATGCCTTGATCCCCGTCCTGGCGATGCCGCTGTTCATCGCCGGTGCGGCGACTATGTTCCTCAGCCTGCCCCGCTTTGGCGCGTACAAGCGTGCCTTGATCGCTACGTCGAAGGCCCTGGGCTCGCCCGAAGAGCCGCAGGCCTGGATCAATCTGGCCCAGGTGCGACGCATGGCCATGCTGTTCGCCTGCTTCCCGGCCTGGGTGGCGGCGCTTTCGGTGCTGGTAGGCCTGGAAACGGTGCCCCAGGTGCTGCTGGCGCTTTCCACGGTAGTGCTGCTCTACCTCTACCGCATCCCTCGCCAGCTGGGCTGATGCGCCTGCTTCTCTGCCTGTTGGTCTTGCTGGCCGTCGGCGCCCGGGCCGAAGGCGGGCCAAGGGTGATCAGCCTGGCGCCCTCGATGAGCGAAATCATGCTCGAGCTGCACGCCGACGACTTGCTGGTGGGTGTACTCGATGGCGGTGAGCGGCCTGCGGCGTTGGCAGGCCTGCCCTCGGTGGGGCGCCAAGGGCAGCTCGACATGGAGCGCCTGCTCAGCCTCCAGCCCGACCTGTTGCTGCTGTGGCCCGACAGCGTAGCCCCGGCCCAGCGCGACCAGCTCAGGCGCCTGGGGATCGCGACGTTCGTCGGCGAACCCAAGGACATCGACCAACTGATCGAGCAGATCGAAGCCATCGGCCAGCGCGTCGGGCGAGCAGAGCAAGCCCGGCAGTACGCGGCGGCCCTGCGAGAGCGGCTGCGCAGCTTGCGCGAGCAATACCGGCGCGAACGACCGCTGCGGGTGTTCTATCAGGTCTGGGACAGGCCGCTCTATACCCTCGGGGGGCAGCAGATCGTCAGCGACGCCCTGAAGGTCTGCGGCGCCAGCAATCTGTTCGCCGACCTTCCCCAGCCCGCGCCACAGGTGAATGTGGAAACCGTATTGCTGCGCGATCCTGACGTGATCCTGGCCGCAAATGCCGCGCAGCTGGCGAGCTGGAAGGCCTGGCGCACGCTCAGTGCCGTGAAGGCCGATCGCCTGCTGGTGGTGCCCGAAAAAGGCCTGGAGCGCCCCAGTGGCCAGATGATCGAGGCCACGGCGCGTTTGTGTGAGTTGCTGGACGCTAGAGCGCCGGCGTCCAGGTGACGCTCAGCAGCCAGGTGCGACCCTCTTCGCGATAGCCGTAGTTGTCGCCCTGATAACTGTAGTGGGTGCGGCTGTACTGCTTGTCCAGCAGGTTATCCAGCTTCAGGTCGAACTTCACTTCACTGCTGGCTGACCAATTGCCGCGCAGCCCCAGCAGGCCATAGCCGCCAATGGTGTCGGTGTTGGCTTCGTCGTTGTAGCTGCTGCTGATCGCTTGCCAACTGGCGCCTAGGGCAAAACGTTCGAATTGGCGATCGAGGTCCAGGCTCAGCGTACGACGGGCGCGGCGGGAGAGGGTATGGCCGCTGTCACGGTCGCGCGGGTCGATCAGCGAGAGCCCCAGTTGGGATGTCCAGCCGCTCCAGTCCTGGCTCAGGGCCATCTCGAAGCCATTGATGCGTGCGGAGTCGACATTCTCGGGGCGTACGCTGTAGTTGATAGCGTCCTGTAGGTCGGTGCGATACAGCGAGGTTTCCAGCTTGCTGTGTTCGGTCAGTTGGCTGCGCCATTGCAGCTCGTAGCTCTTGGAGCGTTCAGGCTTGAGGTCGGGATTGTTGTAGCCGGGGAAGTACAGATCGTTGAAGGTCGGGGCCCGAAACCCTTCGCTGTAGGACAGCAGCACATCGTTGTTCGCGTTGAGCGGGACCGTCAGGCTGCCGCTCCAGCTGGTCTGGCCACCGAACTGCTGGTTTTTGTCGTGGCGTACGCCAAGCTCGGTGGAAAAGTGCTCGCCACGGAACCGGTGCTGGGCGAAGGCTGCGCGGTTCCAGCGGCTGTCTTCGGTGAAGTCGGCGCTGGCGTGGACACGGTCCTCGTACCAATCGCTCCCTAGCAACAGGCTGTTGCGTTCGTCCAGGATCAGATTGTTCTGCCAGGTGGCTTGGTCGCGGTAGGTATTGAACGGGTAGCGGGTCCCGGCGAGTTTGTCGCGGCTCTCATCGCGGTTTTCGCTGTGGGCCAATTCCAGCCGGGCATTCCACCTCTCGCTGACCTGGGCGTCGAAATAGCTGCCGACACTGCTGAGGGCAAAGTTCGAATAGGGCTCCTGCGCGCTGAAGCCACGAGGCTCGTCGTACTCGTGGCGTCCACGGCTATCCAGCACGTTCAGCCCGGCCTCGAAACGTTCGTCGAAGGTATGGCTCAGGCTCAGGTTGAACGAGCTGTTGCGGTAGGCGTCATGATCCGCGTCGCTGGCGAAGGATGGCCCGGTCGAGTCGATGCCCGCTGTCTCGTCGAGGCTGGCGCCGAGGTTGAAGCGGGTTGCCTCATTGCCGCCGGAGAGCCCCAGGCTGCGCTGGAAGCTCTGGTTGCTGCCCGCTGCCAGGCGCAGGCGTGGCTGAAGGCCTGGGCCTGTGCCGCGTCGGGTGAAGATCTGGATGACCCCGCCAATGGCGTCGCTGCCGTAGATCGCCGAGCGCGACCCGCGCAGCACTTCGACCCGCTCAATCTGGTCGATGTCGAGAAACTGCAGGGCGCTGTCGCCGGAGGTGGCATTGGCGATGCGCACGCCGTCGACCAGCACCAGGGTCTGGGCAGCCTTGGTGCCGCGGATGAAGATTCCCGGCAGGCTGCCGCGTCCTCCGGTGGGCGCCACCTGGACTCCCGGCACGCGGGCCAGCAGATCGGTGACATTGGAGGGTTGCAGGCGATCGATGTCGCTACGGGTGAATACGGTGTTCGCGGCGCTGGTGGCGCTGCGCGACTCGACCTGACGACTGGCACTGATCAGCACGTCGGGGAGCTTGAGGGCGTTGTCACGGTCCGGTTCGGCGGCCAGCAGGGCGGAGGGTAGGCAGAGCAGGGCAGTGGTGAGGGGCGAGATCTTCATCGGCAGTTCCATAGCATTCGCGGGCAAGCCCGCTTCCACAGGGGCTGCGTACAACCCTGCGCAAGTGAGACTTGCCCGCGAATGCGTCAATCAGGCGGCGTAAAGGCTTACAGACCGAGCTTGGCCATCCGGGCTTTCACCGAGGCTTCGATACCGGCGGCATCGAGCCCGCACTCGGCCAGCATTTGCGCAGGCTTGGCATGCTCGACGTAGATGTCCGGCAGGCCCAGGTGCAGCAGTGGCTTAAGCACGGCTTCTTGGGTCAGGAACTCGCTGACCGCAGCACCGGCGCCGCCCATGATGGCGTTCTCTTCGATGGTCACCAGCAGGTCGTGGTGGGCGGCCAGCTCCAGTACCAAGGCTTCGTCCAATGGCTTGACGAAGCGCATGTCGACCACGGTAGCGTTAAGGGTCTCGACGACTTTCATGGCTTCGGCCAATTGCACACCGAACACCAGCAGGGCGATTTTCTCGCCTTTACGGCGGACCACGCCCTTGCCGATTTGAAGCGGCTCCAGATCGCCGCTGATCGGCGCGTTGGGGCCGGTGCCACGAGGGTAGCGTACCGCCGCCGGGCCGTTGTACAGGTGACCGGTGCTGAGCATCTTGCGCAGTTCGTTCTCGTCGCTCGGGGTCATCACCAGCATGCCGGGTATGCAACGCAGGTACGAGAGGTCGAAGCTGCCCGCGTGCGTCGGGCCGTCTTCGCCGACCAGGCCTGCGCGGTCGATGGCGAACAGCACGTCGAGGTTCTGTACAGCCACATCGTGGATCAGCTGGTCATAGGCGCGCTGCAGGAAGGTGGAGTAGATCGCCACCACCGGCTTTGCGCCCTCGCAGGCCATGCCTGCGGCCAGGGTGACGGCGTGCTGCTCGGCGATCGCCACGTCGAAGTAGCGCTCCGGATAGCGCTCGCTGAAGGCCACCAGGTCCGAGCCTTCCTTCATCGCCGGGGTGATACCCACCAGGCGATTGTCGGCGGCGGCCATGTCGCACAGCCACTGGCCGAACACTGCCGAGTACTTCGGTCCGCTGACTTTCTTCGGTGCGACGGGCTTGTCGGCCGGCTCGAGCTTGGTGATGGCGTGGTAGCCGATCGGGTCCACTTCGGCCGGGGCGAAGCCTTTGCCTTTCTTGGTGATCACATGCAGGAACTGCGGGCCCTTGAGGTCACGCATGTTGCGCAGGGTGGCGATCAGGGTCGGCAGGTCATGGCCGTCGATGGGGCCGATGTAGTTCCAGCCGAGCTCTTCGAACAAGGTGCCAGGCACCAGCATGCCCTTGGCGTATTCCTCGGTGCGGCGGGCGATCTCCCAAGCGCCAGGCAGGCGCGACAGGACCTTCTTGCTACCCTCGCGCATGCTCGCGTAGGTGCGGCTGGAGAGGATCTTGGCCAGGTAGTTGGACAGGCCGCCGACATTGCGCGAGATCGACATGTCGTTGTCGTTGAGGATCACCAGCATGTCGGCGTCGACTTCCTGG
This sequence comes from Pseudomonas sp. NY15354, assembly GCF_048068075.1. NCBI lineage: Bacteria > Pseudomonadati > Pseudomonadota > Gammaproteobacteria > Pseudomonadales > Pseudomonadaceae > Pseudomonas > Pseudomonas sp. NY15354. The sequence goes on along the minus strand of NZ_JBLUPV010000013.1, from coordinate 19,876 downwards.
GCGTGGTTCAACGCCTCGAAGGCCATGCCGGCAGTCAGCGCGCCGTCACCGATGACTGCGATCGACTTGCGTGGCTCGTTCTGCAGCCGGGCGGCGATGGCCATGCCCAGCGCGGCACTGATCGAGGTGCTGGAGTGACCGACGCCGAAGGTGTCGTACTCACTCTCGCTGCGCCGCGGGAAGGCGGCGATACCGTCCTTCTGGCGCAGGCTGAGCATGCGCTGGCGGCGACCTGTGAGGATCTTGTGCGGATAGGCCTGATGACCCACGTCCCAGACCAGACGGTCGTCCGGTGTGTCGAAGACGTAGTGCAGGGCGATCGTCAGCTCGATGACGCCCAGGCCGGCGCCGAAATGCCCACCAGTCTGACCAACGGTATAGAGCAGCTCCTGGCGCAGCTCGTCGGCCAGGGTCTCCAGGTCGGCTTCAGCCAACCGGCGCAGGCCGGCAGGCGTGTCGGCGCGGTCCAGCAGCGGCGTGACCGGGCGTTCGCGGGGGATCTCTTGAAACGTCGTGGGCATCAGGCGAGTCGTTATAGGTGTGAAGAGGCGGCAGTTTACCCCATTGTAGGAATTACTGCCCATTCAGACGCAGGATTGCATGCACCCTGTGGGGGCGGGTGAGCCCGCTCCCACAGGGTTTGGCGTCAGGGTTCAGTGGCGGCGTTCGACGATATAGCGGGCCAGGGCGCGCAGGGGTTCTGCGCTGTCACCGAAGCCTTCGAGTGCTGCCAGTGCCTGGTCGCGCAGCTCGAGCGCATAGGCCTTGGCCGCCTCCAGACCGAGCAGGGCCGGGTAGGTCGGTTTGTCGCGGGCGATATCGGCGCCCTGGCGTTTGCCGAGGGTGGCGGTATCGCTCTCCACATCGAGGATGTCGTCCTGCACCTGGAAGGCCAGGCCGATGGCCTGTGCATAACGTTGCAGAGCCTCGAGCTGCGCCTGGCTGGCGCGGGCGCTGGCCAGGGCGCCGAGGCGCACGCTGGCTTCGATCAGGGCGCCGGTCTTGTGCCGGTGCATGTACTCCAGGGCGCGCTGGTCGAGCTTCAGGCCCACCGAGCCCAGGTCGATGGCCTGGCCACCGACCATGCCGGCCGGGCCCGCGGCCTTGGCCAAGGCCTGGACCATGGCCAGGCGAATGGCATCGTCCTGGGGGCTCAGGCGTGTATCGAGCAGGGCGCTGAAGGCCAGGCTCTGCAAGCCATCGCCGGCGAGAATGGCGCAGGCCTCGTCGAAGGCTTTATGGGTGGTGGGCTGGCCACGGCGCAGGTCGTCGTCGTCCATGGCGGGGAGGTCGTCATGCACTAGCGAATAGGCGTGGATCAGCTCCACGGCGCAGGCGGCGCCATTGGCGTGCTCGGCCGGGGCACCGAAGGCCTCGCAGGCGGCGTAGGCCAGCAGCGGGCGTACGCGCTTGCCGCCGTTCATCACGCTGTAGCGCATGGCGGCGTAAAGGCGCTCGAGCTCTTTGGAGGGCGCCTGGAACAGCGGTTCGAGCGCAGCGTCGACACGCGCCTGGCAACTGGCCTGGTAGGTGGCGATCATGCTTCCGGCTCCGCGTCGAAGGGCTGGGCCGCCAGCTCGCCATCGCGCTCGAGCAGGATCTGCACCTTCTGTTCAGCTTGGGCCAGGGCACCCTGGCAATCGCGGGTCAAGGCAATGCCCTGTTCGAAGGCAGCCAGCGACTCTTCCAGCGACAGCTCGCCGTTCTCCAGGCGCTCGACCAAGGCTTGCAGGTCAGCGAGGGATTGCTCGAAATCGATGGAAGCTTTTTTGCGGGCCATGGCGACTGTCTCGGTGGCATTCAGAACGGCGCGACACTAGCAGAGCAGGGCAGGGGGAGCAAACCGGCGAGGGCAATCATTCGTCGCATTTTGTTGCATTTGTGTCGGAGGAGGCGGCTTGCAATTTGCGAGGTCGTTGGATTGTGAGGGTTTTGGCCCTCTGCCATAATCCCGCGCGCTCTGCGCCGCGTCCTACAAGCTGTCGGCGTCCCTCCTACTCGATGTCACGTAACGGATTACGTTGTGAGCTTCCTTTCGATCGAATTCGGCCTCTGTTTCACGCTGTTCTTCATTGTGTATTGGAGCCTGTGCTGGAGCGTACGCCTGCAAAACGTACTGCTGCTGGCGGCCAGCTATGGGCTGGTGGCGAGCTTCAGCCTGCAGTCGCTCTACATCCTGCTGGGCTACAGCGCGTTGGTGTACCTGCTCGGGTTGCTGGCGGCGCGTTACCCGGGGCGCTGGTTCTGCCGGGCGTTGTTGCTCGGGCTGGTGCTGGGCTGCTTCTACCTGTTCAAGTACCAGGCGTTCTTCGTCGAGGGCGTGCAGGCTGCCCTGGCCCTGTCGGGGTGGGTGGTGTCCTTGCCGGTGCTGGAAGTGCTGGTGCCGATTGGAATGTCGTTCTACATCTTCCATTCGGTGAGCTACCTGGTGTCGATCAACCGGCGCGAACTGGCGCCAGCCGCGCCACTGGACCTGGCGTTGTACCTGGCGTTCTTCCCAAGCTTGGTGGCTGGCCCGGTCAATCGTGCGCTGGACATGTTGCCCCAGATCCGCCCGACAACGATTCGCCAGGTGCTCGAGCCGCAGCGGGCCTTGGGGCTGATCGCCCTGGCGGTCGTCAAATTGTTTCTGCTTGGCGGCTGGCTGGCCAGCGAGTGGGTGGATCCGGTGTTCGACACGCCTGGCAGCTTTACCCCGGAGCAGGTGTTGCTGAGCGTGTATGGCTACAGCTTCCTGATCTACTTCAATTTCAGTGGCTACACCAATCTGGTAACCGGCATCGCCTTGTTGCTGGGCTTTCGCCTGCCGGAGAACTTCAATGCGCCCTATGCCGCGCACAACCTCAAGGCGTTCTGGGGGCGTTGGCATATCAGCCTGTCGCGCTTCATCCGTGATTACGTCTACATCCCCCTGGGCGGCAATCGTCAAGGCATGTGGCGCGGCAACCTGAACATGTTGCTGGCCATGCTGGTGTCTGGCCTTTGGCACGGAGCGAGCCTGAACTTCATTCTCTGGGGCGCGCTGCATGGTGTGGGGCTGGCGGTCTACAAGCTGTTCGACCAACTGCTGCCCGGGGCCAAGGCGCTGCCGGGGGCAGGGCTGGCTGCACGCTTGCTGACCTTCCACTACGTGGCGTTCGCCTGGGTGTTCTTCCGCAGCACGACGCTCGATGGCGCCTGGGAAATGCTCGCAGGCATCGCCCAGGTGAGCATGGCCGGGCTGTCCTCGTCCACCGGCTTGGCGGTGCTTGGCTGCGTGCTCGGCGTGGCGACTTATCCACAATGGCTGGCGATTCTGCGCCAGGGTTTTGCCGCCAGCCAGCGCTTGCCTTGGCCGTTGTATCCGGTACCGCTGGCGGTGTTCGTGTCACTGGTGATCTTTGCGTCGCAATCGGGCGTGCCGGGGTTCATCTATGCCAGTTTCTGATACCCGGCAGTTGTTCCAGGCGCAGTTGGGCGCTGCTCGGGCGCTCTATGCATTGGTCATCGCCACGCTGTTGCTGTGCTGGTTGAACCAGGACTCGATCAAGCTGTATTGCCAGCAGAAGTATCACCAAGGTTGCGATCTGCCGGTGATCGGCCAAGCACCTGCCTGGCGCCTGGGCGCTAATCTCACCTTGGCTTTGGAGGATGCCCGCGACAGCTTTGTCGACAGTCTGCGGCGCAGCTCGCAGGTGGCTACGACGCCAGCGCCGGTCGTCCTGCCACCGACCATGCCGGTGGTGACGGTCGACCTGCAACCGGCAGCCCCAGCTGCCACGCCACGGCCACCGGCTCCGGCACCCAAGCCGGTGGCGCAGCCGCTGCCGGCCAAGGCTCCAGTGCCCGTCGCGAAGCCTCTTGGCACCCTGGCGAGCCTGGCCACTGGCGATGAGGTCTTTCTGGTGGGGGACTCGCTGATGCAGGGCGTGGCGCCGCACCTGGCCAACAGCCTGCGCAAGCGCTACCAGATCAGGACAGTCAACCTCAGCAGGCAGAGCACCGGCCTGGCCTACCCCGGCTTCTTCAATTGGCCCAAGACCGTGACCGATACCCTGGCCGCCAATCCGAACATTCGCCTGATGGTCGTGTTCATGGGGCCGAACGATCCCTGGGACATGCCCCAGGGCAAGGGTAAGCCGTTCCTGCGTTTCAAGACGCCTGAGTGGGAGGCGATCTACCGTTCACGGATCGACGCTATCCTCGAGCAGGCTCGCCAGCACAACGTCCAGGTGATCTGGGTCGGCCCGCCGAACATGGAAAAGCCCCGGCTGTCCACGGCCATGGCCTACCTCAGCGGCCTGTACCAGGAGCGTACGGCGTTGTTCGGTCAGCACTATGTCTCGGCCAATCCGTTCCTTGGCTACCCTGACGAGCAGTTCGCCTATGCGGTGCAGATGCCCGACGGGCAGCGCGTCAAGGTGCGGGGGGACGACGGCATCCATTTCACCATCACGGGCCAGAAGATGATCGCAGCACAGGTGCTGTCGCTGATCGCTTTCCCTGGCCTGACCGTTACAGGACATTGAGATGCGCCAATGGCATCACTTGCTGGGCCTGGCCCTGTTGATCGGCGCCCTGCCAGGCTGCAGCAACGGTGCGGGAGTTGCCGCGCAGGCACAGCCTGCGGCCAGAACGATTCCCGCACAGCCGGCGCGTCAGGATGGCAACGTCGCGCTGCTGGCGAACAAACTGCGCGGTGCCAATCGGACTGGGGTCTCCATCGTCCAGCTGGGCGATTCGCATACTGCCGCCGACCTGTTCAGCGGCGAGCTGCGCCGGTTGTTGCAGCAGCGCTATGGTGATGGGGGCATTGGCCTGGTGCCGGCGTCATCCGTGCCGGGCATCCGGAACGACCGGGTGATCATCGCCAGCGAGCGGCAGCAGTGGGAACTGGTGTCGGCGCGCAATCAGCAGAGCAGCCAGTTTCCTCTGGGGGGGTACCTGTCGCGGCCGACAGTGGCAAACGCCAGCGTGACGCTTCAGGCCCGCGACCCCGATGCGCAGCGCTACCGGATCTCGGCGTTGTACCAGGCATCAGGCAACAGCACCTTGGTGGCCAATGGCAGCCAGCGGCGCATGCTGCCGGCCAGCAATGGCCAGTGGCGCTTCAGCCCGGCGTTCACCAACCTGGGTTTGCCTGTGCGGCTCGGCGTGGAGGGCAGTCAGGGCGTGGTGCTCGGTGGCTGGTACATCCAGGGCCAGAAGAACACCGGCGTGACCTATTCGTCCTTGGGCATCAACGGTGCTCGGCTGGAGGTGGTGAACAAATGGCAGCCGGGCTGGCAGGAAAGCCTCAAGGTCCTGCGACCGGACCTGGTGATTCTCGCCTACGGCACCAATGAAGCGTTCGACGACACCCTGGACCTGAGCCTCTACCAATCGCAACTGGACGCGACCCTCACTGCCCTGCGCCAGGCTTTGCCGCGTGCGGCGATTCTGCTGGTAGGGCCTCCCGACTCGATCAAGCAGCGCAAGGCGCGTACCTGTGCGACGCGCCAGCCACAGCCGTTGGCGGCGGTGATTCGCCTCCAGCGGCAGGCCGCGCAGAAGCACAAGGCGCTGTTCTGGGACTGGCAGGGATACATGGGCGGGCCCTGCTCGATCGCGGCCTGGCAGGCAAGTGGGCTGGCTCGTCCGGATCTTGTGCACCTGACGGCCGAGGGGTATCGCAAAAGCGCGGCGGGGCTGTATCAATTTTTGAAAGGGCCGCTGCAACTGCGCTGACAGGGGCGGCCTGATTGCGCAGGTTCAGCGATGCCTTTCGGATCGACGCGAGCGCTGTGGGAGCGGGTTTACCCGCGAACACCGGCGCAGCCGGTGCCATTCACCGAGGCGTTTGCTTCGCGGGTAAACCCGCTCCCACAGGTTCTCCGGTGTTCTCAACAACACCGCTGTGCCCGTGGGAAGTGCGCCAGGGCTGGTATTTGCACGGCTGAAAAGTGTCAAGGGATAGCAACCGAAGGCGATTCAAGCTTGTCCGGCACCATAGAATCTCCTACAGATGCATCACCGCTGCAACCTGTAGTACCGGGCTTGCCCGCGAAGAAGGCGCTGCGGAGCAAGCCTCTCGCTCCGGCAGCCCTTCCTGTGCCTTAGGCCGGCACGGCTTCACGCTCGGCCATCGCCTCGCGATAGCGCGCCAGCTCCTCGATGGTCAGTACCGGCAAGTTGTACTGGCGGGCATAGACGGCCACCTGCTCACCCCGGGCCATGCTGCCGTCGGGGTTCATCAGCTCGCACAGCACCGCCGCTGGGCGTAGGCCAGCCAGGCGCGCCAGGTCCACCGAGCCTTCGGTGTGGCCACGGCGAGCCAGGACGCCGCCATTGCGCGCGCGCAACGGAAAGACATGCCCAGGGCTGACGATATGGCGCTGCTCGGCGGTCGAGCGCAGCGCGGCTTCGATGGTGGTGATGCGGTCCTGGGCCGACACGCCGGTGCTGACGCCTTCTGCCGCCTCGATGCTGACGGTGAAGCCGGTGCCGTGGCGAGCCTGGTTGTTCTGCACCATCGGCGCCAACTGCAGGGCGTCGACGGTAGCTTCGTCCAGGCACAGGCAGACGATGCCGCTGCAATCGCGGATCATCATGGCCATGGTCTGCAGCGAGATGTTCTCGGCGGCGGCGATGATGTCCGCTTCGTCCTCGCGGTCGTCATCGTCGAGCAGCAGCACAGGGCGCCCGGCCTGGAAGGCGGCGATGGCAGCGGTGACATTGGGGAACTTGGGGTGATGCGTGGTGGACATGAAACGCTCCTCGTAAATGATCGATGAACGTCTCGGGGCGAACAAAACGCGCGCGCAGGAGCACCCGATGGCCCCCGCCTGACGCCTTCTTTCATCCGGACTATGACCGTCGGCCCTGGAATCTCACCAGATCTGCTGACCTCCGGCATGGCCGGAGCGCTCGCGGGCTCATCTTTCGATTTACCGCCGGTGGGGACTTTCACCCCGCCCTGAAGACCCGGCAAGCATACCCCACTGTGCCACCCCGCTGGCAAGCCGACGGTGTAAGACCTTCGGCGGTATCATGGCCAGCATGGCTTTTGTGAGGCAGTACATCATAAACATTCTCGACGTCATCGGCGGCAAGCCGATCAAGCTGTGGACCGATGGCGTGCCGGTGGAGGATGACGCCCGCAAGCAACTGATGAACACCGCGCGGATGCCGTTCATCTTCAAGCACCTGGCGGTGATGCCGGACGTGCACCTGGGCAAGGGCTCGACCATCGGCAGCGTCATCCCCTCCGTCGGAGCGATCATCCCGGCCGCAGTGGGTGTGGACATCGGCTGCGGCATGATCGCCGCGCGCACCTCGCTGCACGCCCGCGACCTGCCGGACAACCTGCACGGCCTGCGCAGTGCCATCGAAAAAGCCGTGCCCCATGGCAAGACCTTCGGGCGCCGCGACCAAGGTGCCTGGGATGACGTGCCAGCGCACGCCGACCAGGCATGGCGTGGCCTGGCCGCGCGCTTCAAGGCGATCACCGACAAGTACCCGCGTCTGGAGAAGACCAACAACCGCCACCATCTGGGCACCCTGGGTGGCGGCAACCATTTCATCGAGGTTTGCCTCGATGAGGCCGATCGCGTGTGGTTCATGCTGCACAGTGGCTCGCGCGGTGTGGGCAATGCCATCGGCAACTTGTTCATCGAACTGGCCCAGGCCGACATGCGTCAGCACCTGGCGAACCTGCCCGACAAGGACTTGGCCTACTTCGAAGAAGGCAGCCGGCACTTTGCCGACTACGTGGAGGCAGTCGAGTGGGCCCAGGACTTCGCCCGGCACAACCGCGAGCTGATGATGCAGGCGGTGATCGTCGCCACGCGCAGGGTCCTGGGCAAGCCGTTCGAGGCGAATCTTGAGGCGGTCAATTGCCACCACAACTACGTCCAGCGTGAGCAGCACTTCGGTCGTGAGGTGCTGGTCACCCGCAAAGGGGCGGTGTCGGCGCAAAAAGGCCAGTTGGGCATCATCCCTGGCTCCATGGGCGCCAAGAGTTTCATCGTGCGCGGTCTGGGCAATGAAGAATCGTTCTGCTCCTGCAGCCATGGCGCTGGCCGGGTAATGAGCCGCACCAAAGCCAAGAGCCGTTTCACCGTCGAGGATCAACGGCGGGCCACGGCCCATGTGGAGTGTCGCAAGGACAAGGACGTGATCGATGAGATCCCGATGGCGTACAAAGACATCGATGCGGTGATGCACGCCCAGCGAGAACTGGTGGAAGTGGTACACACCTTACGCCAGGTGGTGTGCGTCAAAGGTTGAGATCCTACAGGGAAGAAAAATCCACGTTTAAGAACTTCAAGACATTAAAAAGCCGGCTTGTGGCCGGCTTCTCGGGGACGGTCTTGGCTAATTTTTGGTAAGCCGCAACCGCCTTAAACGGGATGGCCACGAAGGCCTGAAAAGAGATGGCGGACGGCTGTGTGAGGCGTCGCCAGGCCCTCTGGATCGCGGCTTGCGCCGGCCGGGGCAGAATGTGCGGCGTAGCATACTAGGGCCGGGGCGGGTTGCCCAGCAAAAAGTGGCACCGAGTGTTTCAACAAGGGCGGCGCAGGCTGAAGCAGGACCAATGGAACACCCAGCCGAGGATCTGCATGCCCTGGGCCTGGCGCTGCCTGGGGGTATAGCGCTCGGTGGGTTCGTGGCCGTGCAGGTAAAGGTTGTCCAGTCGATCTCGGCTCAGCCGATGAACCCTCAGCCGGCCGTTGTGCGCCAGCACGTAGGTTTCGCCATCCACGACCCACGTCAGGCTGCGGTCGATGACCAGGGTGGCCTCCGTGGGGATGATTGAGGCGATGCCGGTCATGGGCATCGGAATGCAGGCGGCATCCTCCAGGGCGACGCCCAGCGTTTGCAGCATCTGTTCGGAAAATGACAGGTACTTGCCTTCGTCGGGCTGGAGCTTTCCGTTGCGCAGCACATGGACCGGAAGTCGGGTAAAGGCCCCTTCGTGATTGGCTGGCTGCGTCATGTTGAGGTGCGAGGGGTACTGGCTCGCAAGCGGATTGACATGCTTGGGCCCTTCGCCCGTGCGCAGCCAGCGCCGATGCACGCAGAACAGTTCGGCGATATCGTCCAGACGAGCCAAGGGCACGCCGCGCCTGAACCAATTGTTGACGTGCTGAGGTGTGACACCGCGGTGGATGGCAAAGTCGGAAGGGGTCAGGTGGCACTCCTGGAGGAGGGCCCTGAGGCGGTCACCGGAAGTATTCATGGGGCCGAGTCTAACGAGTCGGCGCAGGAGCGGGAATGAACGGGAAGTTGATGCGTTTTGTAGGAAATGAATGCAAATGTCCGAGCTTTGCCTAGGACTAAGTAGGTTTTTTCGCGCGCAGCGTGCCGTGTATTTCAATCAGGCGAAAAAAACCCTGCCGAAGCAGGGCTTTTCTTCAATCCGGTCTTAGCCCTTGTAGGCGGCAACCGATTTGGTGATCTCGGCGCGGGCGGCGTCAGCACCTTCCCAGCCCTTGATCTTGACCCACTTGCCCTTCTCCAGATTCTTGTAGTTCTCGAAGAAGTGCTTGATCTGCTCCAGCAGCAGGGCTGGCAGGTCGGTGTATTCCTTCACGTCGACGTACAGCTGGCTCAGCTTGTCGTGAGGAACGGCCAGGACCTTGGCATCGCCACCGCTCTCGTCGTCCATGTGCAGGACGCCGACCGGACGGGCGCGGATGACCGAACCTGGAGCGACCGGGTACGGGGTCACGACCAGCACGTCCAGCGGATCACCGTCATCGGCCAGGGTGTTCGGGATGTAGCCGTAGTTGGCCGGGTAGAACATCGGGGTGGCCATGAAACGGTCGACGAACAGGGTGTCGCTGTCCTTGTCGATCTCGTACTTGATCGGCGCGTGGTTAGCCGGGATTTCGATGGCGACGTAGATGTCGTTCGGCAGGTCTTTGCCCGCCGGAATCTTGCTGTAGCTCATTGGGCAGTGCCCCCGTGTTTGACCAAAAAGTGGCGGCGATTATAGGCACATTCCTAGCGGGCATGCCACGCCCGGCCGGATGTGCGGCCCCGTCAGGCCTGGGTTTCGCGATACAGGGGATGCTCGGCCTGCAATCGGTCCAGGCGTGCGAGCGGGTCCTGGCGATAGAACAGCGCGAGTTGTTGATACACCAGTGGATATACCTGGTGCAGCAGGTCGGGCGCGCTGAAGAAGTACTCGCTGGTGACGGCGAAGAATTCCGCTGGGTTTTCGGCGGCGTACGGGTCGATGGCGGTCTCGGCGTCCGGGTTGGCATCCAGTTGCCGGTTCATGTCGTCATAGGCCTGCTGCATGGCGCTCGCCCAGGCCTCCACGCGCATGTCGTTGTGCAGCGGCGGCAGGCCATTGGCATCGCCATTGAGCATGTCGAGCTTGTGCGCCAGTTCGTGGATCACCAGGTTGTAGGCTTCCCAGCCGCCGCTGGCCAGCACTCCGGGCCAGGCCAGGATCACCGGGCCCTGTTGCCAGGCTTCGCCGCTGTGTTCGGCATCCCAGGTATGTTCGACACCGCTGGCGTCGCGGTGGCGTTGTGGGCTGAGGAAGTCGTCGGGGTAGAGGATGATCTCGTGGAAGCCCTGGTACCAGTTCAGGTCGCCCAAGTGCAGCAGCGGCAGTTGGGCCTGGGCGGCGAGGAACAGACGCTGTTCGTCGTCCAGTTCCACACCGGGCAAGGCGGTCAGGTGCTTGTCGCGCAGGAACAGTACGCAGGCTTCGCGCAGGGTACGGTCTTCTTCGTCACTGATGCCGTCGAGCAGGGGCAGGCGCTCGCGAACCACCTGCCACAGCTGTGGTTCGACGGGGTATCGGGCCAGGGTACGTCGGCGACGCCAGGCGCGCAGCGACCACATGACCGGTCAGTGGGCCTTCGCCGTGCGGCCCAGGCGGCCACGCAGCAGACCCAGGATCATTGGCACCAGCGACAGGATGATGATGCCGACGACCATCAGCGACAGGTGTTGCTTGATGAACGGGACGTTGCCGAAGAAGTAGCCCAGGGTTACCAGGCCGCCGACCCACAGCAGCGAGCCTGTGACGCTGAACGCCAGAAAGCGCGGGTAGTGCATGTGCGCGATACCTGCGACGAAAGGCGCGAAGGTCCGCAGGATCGGCAGGAAGCGCGCCATGGTCACGGTCTTGCCGCCGTGGCGCTCGTAGAAGTCGTGGGTGCGCTGCAGGTAGTCGCGACGGAAGATCTTTGAGTTGGGGTTGCGGAACAGCCGCTCGCCCGTGGTCCGGCCGATGACGTAGTTGGTGCTGTCGCCCAGGATCGCCGCGGCCATGAGCAGGCCGGCCAGCAGTACCGGGTCCATGCCACCGCCTGCGGCGACGGCACCGGCGATGAACAGCAAGGAGTCGCCCGGCAGGAAGGGCATCACCACCAGGCCGGTCTCGCAGAAGATCACCGCGAAGAGAATGGCGTAGATCCAGGGGCCGTAGTTGGTGACCAGCAGATCGAGGTAAGCATCGAGATGCAGGATAAGGTCCAGCGGGTTGAATTCCATGTACAACACCTGTGTTCTTGACCCGCAGCTACGGGCGCACGATGACGGACTGTGCCAAGGGCGTAGGCTTTTTTACCTGCGGGCGGGTAAATTTTCACACATGACAGGAAGGGCATTATACGGCGATGGTGAGAATGTGCCTGTGGAGTTTGTAGCGGCGGATGTCGGGTGGTCTTGTGTCGAGATCGAAACGATTTCACTGACCTGTGGGAGCGGGTTTACCCGCGAAGCAGACGACGCGGTGCAGGGCACCGGTTGCGCCGCTGGTCGCGGGTAAACATGCTCCCACAGGGCGGTGGTCAGTCCTGGGTGATCGGCAAAATGTAGTTTTCGAACTCGGTGTCTTTGCGAAAGCCGATTGATTCGTAGGTCTTGCGTGCCACGTCGTTGTCACTGCTGGTGGAGACCCGTATGCGCACGGCGTTGGTGTCCTTGGCCATTTTCTTGGCTTCACGCATCAGGTGGTCGGCCACCAGCATGCGTCGGGAATCTTCGGCCACATAGATGTCGTTAAGGATCCAAACGCGCTTGAGCGACAGGGAGGAGAAGCTTGGGTAGAGCTGGCAGAAACCAAGCAGACGCCCCTCCTCGTCATCCGGCAGGGCCAGGTAGATCACCGATTCGCCACGCTTGAGGCGTTTTTCCAGGAAGCTGCGCGAGCTGTCCGGATACGGTAGCTGCCCATAGAACTCGCGATATTTCACGAACAAGGGGGTCAGCAGGTCGAGGTGTTCCAGGGTTGCCTTGATGATGCGCATGTGCGGCCCTCAGTGTCCATTTGGGGATACGGCGGATTGCCAGCAGCTTTCAATCGCATGCTGCCCAAAGCAGGTTAGAAGCGCAATCCGCCTTCCATTACATGTTTTTTACTGTTCTCCCAGCAGGAAGTTACCGTTTTTGCCTGACGCTGTGTCGCTTTCGATGCTGTGCACCTCGGCTTCGTCCTTCAGGTTCACGCCGGAAAGCTGGCGTCGGCAGGCCTCGCGCATCAAGTACAGCAGACGGTGAGCCGCCATGCCGTAGCTCAGGCCCTCCAGGCGCACATTGGAGATGCAGTTGCGGTAGGCATCGGTGAGGCCGACCTTGGGCGCATAGGTGAAGTACAGGCCCAGGCTGTCGGGTGAGCTCAGGCCAGGGCGTTCTCCGATCAGCATGACCGTCATGCGCGCACCGAGCAGCTCACCGACTTCATCGGCCACCGCCACACGGCCTTGTTCCACCAGCACGACGGGCGCGCAGCGCCAGCCGTCGGCAGCGGCCTGCTCTTCGAAGCGGGCCAGGAAGGGCAGGGTATGGCGGTGCACGGCCAGGGCCGAGAGGCCGTCGGCAACCACGATCGCAAGATCGACGCCGCCCGGGTTGGCCTGGGCATATTCGCGCAGATGTTGGGCGGACGCCTCGTCCAGGCGCCGGCCCAGGTCGGGGCGCTGCAGGTACTGGTGGCGGTCGCTGGCCGCGCTGTGCACCAGCAGGCTTTCGCGACCACGCGCGTCGAGTTGCTCGCGCAGGCCCGCGTGGTCGAAGGGCAGGTGCACGGCATCGCGGGCCTGGGCATGGGCGAACTGGAAGTCCAGCTGCGCACCGGTCGGCAGGCTGGTGCCGGTGCGGCCCAGGGCGATGCGTGCCGGGGTCAGGTTGCGCAGAGCCAGCCAGGGATTCTCGGGAGTGGGTGTCTGTCGGTCCATGGTCATCCCTATGCAAGCTGTGTCAGTGCCTGGCGGAAGGCCGGCGGTAGAGTGTCACCGAAGCGTACCCGGCCATCGGCCTGGGTGAAGATTCCGGTGCGTTCCAGCCACGCCTCGAACTCAGGCCCAGGTTTGAGGCCCAGGGTCTGGCGCGCATAGAGCGCGTCATGGAAGGAGGTGGTCTGGTAGTTGAGCATGATGTCGTCGGAGCCGGGAATGCCCATGATGAAGTTGATCCCGGCCACGCCCAGCAGGGTCAACAGCGTGTCCATGTCGTCCTGGTCGGCTTCGGCATGGTTGGTGTAGCAGATGTCGCAGCCCATGGGCACGCCCAGGAGCTTGCCGCAGAAGTGATCCTCCAGGCCCGCGCGGATGATCTGCTTGCCGTTGTACAGGTACTCCGGGCCAATGAAACCGACCACCGTGTTGACCAGGAACGGGTTGAAATGACGCGCCACGGCGTAAGCACGGGTTTCGCAGGTTTGCTGATCCACGCCATGGTGGGCGTTGGCCGACAGCGCGCTGCCCTGGCCGGTCTCGAAGTACATCAGGTTCTGGCCGACGGTACCGCGCTTGAGCGACAGGCCGGCTTCATAGCCTTCCTTGAGCACGTTGAGGTTGATGCCGAAGCCGGCGTTGGCGGCCTCGGTGCCGGCGATGGATTGGAACACCAGGTCCAGTGGCACGCCACGGTTGATCGCTTCGATCGAGGTGGTGACGTGGGTCAGCACGCAGGATTGGGTCGGAATCTGGTAGCGCTGGATGATCGCATCGAGCATTTCCAGCAGGGTGCAGATAGAGGCGATGCTGTCGGTGGCCGGGTTGATGCCGATCATGGCATCGCCGTTGCCGTACAGCAGGCCGTCGAGGATGCTTGCCGCGATGCCCGCCGGCTCGTCGGTGGGGTGGTTGGGCTGCAGGCGGGTCGAGAGGCGCCCGCGCAGGCCCATGGTGCCGCGAAACTTCGTCACCACGCGGATTTTCTGCGCGACCAGCACCAGGTCCTGGACGCGCATGATCTTCGACACCGCCGCGGCCATTTCCGGGGTCAGGCCGGGGGCGAGGGCGCGCAGGCTCTGTTCGTCGGCGGCCTCGCTGAGCAGCCAGTCGCGAAACCCGCCGACGGTGAGGTGGCTGACGGGGGCGAAGGCTTGCTTGTCATGGGTGTCGATGATCAGCCGGGTGACTTCGTCCGCCTCGTAGGGAATCAACGCTTCGTTGAGAAAATGCGTGAGGGGAATATCGGCCAGGGCCATTTGCGCGGCGACACGCTCGCCATCGTTGCTGGCCGCGACGCCTGCCAGGTAGTCGCCCGAGCGGGCCGGGCTGGCCTTGGCCAAGACGTCCTTGAGGCTGTCGAAGCGATAGGTCTGAGCACCTACGCTGTGGGAAAATTGGGCCATCTCAGTCTCCGTTCCAACGGTGTAGGGGCGTTGCCGAATGCTGGTGGATCATCAGGATGCCACCTTCTTCAGCAGGTTTTCCAGGCGGTTGCCGGCAGCCCGGTGATGGAGGATGGCAAAGGCCTTCTCCGCCACCACGCTGCCGCCTTCCAGCGGAGGCAGGCCGCCGCTGTAGATGTTCGAGATCACGGTGTATTCGTAGCGAATGTCCGGGTTGCCGCTGAACTGCGCGGCGGCCTGGCGCGCCTTGTCGTCCGGCAGGCGGTAGCCGAGGTAGGCGGACATGCTGCGTGAGGCCAGGGCATCGCCACCAGGACGTTCGCCGATCAGCACGATGATCAGTTGCGGTTGCAGGGCCTGGCCCACCGATTCGGCCAGTTTGACCCGGCCGTAGGGCGCCAGGATCGGTTGGCCGATGCTCAGCTCGTGGCTGCGCAGGCCGTCCATGAGCACCGGCAGCAGTTCGGGAATGTTGTGGTGGATGGCTTCGGCGCTCAGGCCATCGGAAATCACGATCTGCACGTCGTTGTATTCCGGTTGCAGGTAGCGCAGCACGTCTTCGGTCAGCCGTGCTCCAAGTTCCGGGTCCTGCAGGTGGGCCAGCTTGTCGGGGGCTGCGGTGCGCAGCTCGCGCAGGGGCACTTCACCGATTTCGGCGGGACGCAGGTCGACGTAGATCGCCTCACGGGCGACCGCCAGGTTGGCCCGCACGGTACGAGAGACTTCGTTGGCCGGACGGGGTCCGGCGTTGTCGAAGCCGTAGGTGGCCGGCGTGGACTCCAGCAGTCGCTGGAAATCGATGTCCGACTCACAGAAGATCCTCGGATTGCCCCAGTTCGGCCCGCGCTCCACGTTGCCGTGGGCGTCCTCCTGGAAGATCCCCTTGCTCAAGGCCCAGCGCAGGTACTCCGGTGCCGGCGCCAGGTCGTGGACTTCGCGCAGGGTCTGGTCGTCGTGGGCGCTGGTGTCGAAGTACGCGAGCATGCGGTCGGTGCTCAGGTACACATCCATGAAGAAGTTGGCGCCGGCTGCGGTCAGCAACTCGGTGGCCATCTGCTGGCCTTCGAGGGTTACCTGGGAGTGCAGGGTGTAGCAGGGCGCCATGCCCATGGGCAGGCCCATCAGCTTGCCCATGAACTGGTCCTGCAGACAGGCATAGGTCATCTCGAAGTTGTCCAGGTGGGTCTCGGGGCCGATGAAACCGGTGACGTTGTTCACCATGAACGGCCGATAGCGGCGTGCCAGGCCGTAGCACAGGGCTTCGCAGGTGGTCATGTCGATGCCTTCGTGCTTGCCGTAGGTCAGCTCGCTGCCCTGGCCGGTCTCGAAGTACATGAAGTTCTCGGCCACCTCGCGCAGCGGGCCGCGTTCGGCCATGGTCCGCCAGGCCTGGTCGAGCAGCTGCACGGTGACGTCGAACTCGTCGGTCAGGGTGCGCTCGGTGCCGGCCAGGCTCTGGAACATGATCTCCACTGGCGCGCCCTGGTCCAGGCAGGTCAGTTGGGTCTTGATGTGCGACAGCACGCAGATCTGCGTGGGGGCGCCGGTCTTGCGGCGCAGCTTGTCCAGGTGGCGCAGGGTGGCACTGATGTTGTCCACGGTGTCGATGGCCGGGTTGAGGCCGATCAGCGCATCCCCTGAGCCCATGCTCAGCCCGGTGTACACCAGCAAGGTGATGCCGCTGAGGTTGTCGGTGGGGTGGTTGGGTTGCAGGCGCGACGACAGGGTGCCGGGCAACCCCACCAGGGTACGGGCCTTGGCCGCCGCGCCGCTCTTGAGCTTCTTCGACAGCAGGATGAGTTCGTGCACGTCCAGCAGCTTGGCCAGGGCGGCCACCATCACCCCGGTCATGGCCGTGCCGATGCGCCGGATGACCGTGCCGTGGCTGCGCAGCAGGCGATCCTTGAGGATGCCCAGGGGCAGGTCGGCGATTTCCTTGAACACCTCATGGTCGATGTCGTAGTTCACTTGCATGACGCTGTCGATGCGTCCGTGCCGGTCGGTCAACGGGTGGTCGAAGTAATGGCGCAGGGTCAGCTCCGAGAGCACCTTGCGTGCGGCCTCGCGGGTGATCTCGTCGGCGGCCGCAAGCCCGGCCACGCGGTCCCCGGCCTTGCTGATGTCGGCAGCGCCGAGCACGGCCTTGAGGTTGGCGAAGCGGATTTCGCGATCCAGCACACGGGTGCTGTAGGCGCGCTCGGCGGGGACCTCGGGAAGGCGGATGTGCTGGAGTGCAGTCAGTTCCATGGCAGGCTCTCTTCTGTTCGCATCTGTTCGCATCGCCCTAGTGCACGCCATAGAAGGCGACGGGCACGATGTGCTGATGGGGTTTTCCCAGGTTGATGAAGTGCGCCGAGCGTTCGCGCACCTCGTCGATGACGATCAGGTTGCAGGCATTGCGGCCCCAGTTCGTGGCGTAGTTGCCCAAGGCCTTGCCGATGTTGCTTTCGAGCAACAGCACCAGCGGCCATTGGGGCGGCGGGGCGGCGACCGCCAGGGCCTGGGACAGGCGTGCGCCCAGTTGGCGGACCGCCTCCAGGCGCGGTGTCTGGCCGCCGTCGAGCACCTGCACGCAGGCGCCCTCGTGGCTGCCCAGGGCCAGGCTCAGGGCGTCGCCCAGCTGTCGTTCGCTGGCATCGATGGGCAGGCGCGCGACGATGGGCAGGTCCTTGAGCGGCAGCGCGTCCGGTTGGGGCAAGAACAGCGTGCTGCCGGAGATTTCAGTGTTGTGCAGGGTCAGGCCGTAGACGGTCGCCCGGCCGCGGTTTTCCGGTACCAGCCAGGTGGTGTCTTGGACCAGCCGAGGCTGGCGTGCGATGGCCAGGGCCAGGTCGATACCCAGGTCGCCGTAGTGGGTGGTGTCCGGCAAGGGTTCGCCTTGCAGGTGGCGATAGAGCAGCTCGCCAACACCGCCGGAAAACGTCAGGGCGGCGGCCCGACGGGATTCGGGAAGCTGCAAGGGCAATTGTTCGGTCAGGCGCCCCAGCGCATGGCTGGCAAAGAAGCCCTGGTCGCCGTCGACGATGGCCAGCAGCGCATCGATGTACCAGCCCAGCATTGCCTCCCGTTCGACGGGGGCGAGGCTTTGCCCTGGTCTTTTGGTGATTCCCAGGAACCTGAGCAGTGCCTGGCCGAACTCCGAGATCTCCGTCAACTGGTAGGTGCCTGGCTGGAACTGCACATGCCGGGCGCCGATGAAGTGGCAGCCCGTGGCCTGGACGTTGCCAGCCAGGCCCCAGGCGGCATTGGTGGTGCCGCCGCCGATGTCCAGGTTGAGCATTGGCTGCTGGTCATGGAAGCGGCTCAGGGGCGAGCAACTGCCCATGAACGCCAGCCACGACTCCAGGCCGCCGTCATCGGCGCGGGTGACCAGCGCATTGCCGATCAATTGTCCCACCAGTTGCGCCAAGGCCTGGGCATTGTGCCGCCGCGCCGCCAGGCCGGTGATGATCACACCCCCGGAAAACAACTGTTGCGGCTGGACTCCGGCCTGGCGCAGCCAGGTTCCGATCAGCTCCCGGACGGCGGTCTCGTCGATGGTTTCGTCCTTGAACGGCGTGAACACCGGGTCGCCACGAAACAGTACCTGAGGCTCGTTCAGGGCCATGCGCCCGGTGACGCAGTGGCTGCTGAGGCTGGCTTGGGCGATCAGCGCGCTGCTGGTGGTGGATCCGAAGTCCAACCCCAGCAGCAACACCGGTACGCCGCCTGTGATGGCTTGCATGCAGGCGCTCCTCGCCGCGCCGGGTCAGGCCGGGGCCTTCTGCCCGGCAGGTGCCGGAGACTCCAGCGCGCTGTCGCCCAGGTACTCGCCTTCGGCGATGATCCCGGCAGCCCGGTCCTCGGCCTCCAGTTGCAAGGCCTTGGGCACCGACAGCCAGTAGGCCAGGCCCACCGCGACGAAGCCCGCACCGAGCTTGCCGATCAGGACCGGCAGGATGATGGTCGGCTGGAAGTTGGCGGTGAACGACAGGTGGTCCCCCAGCAGGAAGGCGGCGCACACGCCGAAGGCGATGTTGATCACCTTGTCCTTTGGCGGCATGTAGCGCACCAGGCGGAACATGGCCAGGATGTTGGCGATGGTGGCCAGCATGCCGGCGCTGCCCACGGCGCTCAGGCCGATCTTGCCGCCCAGGCTCTCCAGGGGCTTGCCCAGGTATTTGCGCAGCAGGTAGACCATGGGGAAGGCGCCGGCCAGCATGATGCCGATGTAGCCGGCGGTTTCCAGGGCGCGGGTCTGGTCTTCGGCGTCCGCGATGATGGGGTGGAAGCCCCAACTGCCGAATACCGTGGTGAAGACACCGGTGAAGTGCTGAACGATCGAAGCCACCAGCACCAGCTTGATCACCGCGTCCAGGGTCCGGCCGAAAATGATGAAGCCTTTGATCATCAGGTCGGGCAGGAACCGCAGGCCCAGGGCCAGGGCCACGACGAAGATCAGGATAGGCACCAGGTTGGCGAACAGGCTGCCCACGGCCAGCGCCAGCTGGTAGCTGGATTCGGCGTTGGTGCTCACCAGCTCACGTACCGACGGGTTGCTGAAGGCCAGGATCAGGCTGGCGATCATCACGCCCACCGGAATGGTCAGGATGCCCGACATGATGCCCAAGGCCATGTACTTGTGGTCGCGCTTGTCGAGCATTGCCAGGCCCATGGGGATCGAGAAAACGATGGTCGCGCCACCCATGAAGCCGGTGATCAGTGCCATGACCAGGGCTTCCTTGCTGGCCGCCAGGGCCGATGCCAAGTGATAGCCGCCCATGTCCGAGGCGATGATCATGGTCGCCGCCAGGGCCGGGTCGGCGCCCAGGGAGGCGAAGAACGGCCCGAAGACGGATTCGATCAGGACCGTGAGGTAGGGGATGGCAGCCATGATGCCCGCCGCCGGGACGAAGATGTGGCCGGTGGCATGGATGCCTTCCATGAATTCCTTGCCTAGCCCTCGGTCGCTGTCATAGATGGCGGCAAATGCCCCGAGTACGGCGCAGAGCATGATGAGGTAGAGCACGTAGTTGCCGATCTGGTCCATTTGCTTGGCTCCCTTGTCTTATTGTTTTTCGAGGCACTTGTGTACGAGCCCAGGGCTGTATGCACGTAGCTATCACCTCGCGATGACCGCTAGTGGAAAGAGCGGCAGCGAGTCGATAGCGCTTGAATCAGGCGAAGGTCTCCCGGCGGTTGGCGCCGCCGGGAGGATCGATCAGAAGAAGCCCAGCGGATTGATGTCGTAGCTCACCAGCAGGTTCTTGGTCTGCTGATAGTGGTCGAGCATCATCTTGTGGGTTTCACGGCCGACACCGGACTTCTTGTAGC
>NZ_JBLUPV010000012.1:0-128563 GCF_048068075.1 Pseudomonas sp. NY15354 | reverse complement strand
ACTACTACAACCATGCCCGCATCAAACCGAAGCTCAATGGCCTGAGTCCTGTCGCATACAGGACTCAGGTTGCTGGCTAGAATTGTCCAACTTTTGGGGGGCAGTCCAGGTTCTCCGGTGTTCTCAACAACACCGCTGTGCCTGTGGGAACTGTGCCAGGGCTGGTATTTGCACGGCTGAAAAGTGTCAAGGAATGCCAACCGAAGGCGATTCGAGCTTGTCCGGCACCATAGAATCTCCCACAGGGTTGGCGGTGATCCTTGTGGGAGCGGGTTCACCCGCGAAGGGCTGCAAAGCAGCCCCAGTCGTTTCAAACCTTGTCCCACACCTCGAAGTGATACGCAGGCTTGCCTTCCTCAACCTGCGGCTCGCTCGACACTAGGCTCCAGCAGGCCCTGTCGAACTCAGGGAACCACGCATCCCCCTCCGGCGACAGCTCCACCCGGGTCAGGTACATGCGGCTGACCAACCCCTTCCCCAGCGCCTGTGCATAGAGCTGCGCCCCGCCGATCAGCATCAGCTCGTCGACGCCCTGTTCCCGCGCCCACTGCTCGGCGCGCAGCAACGCTTGCTCCAGCGAGGCGAACACCTCGGCGCCCTGCAATTGCAGGCCCGGCTGGCGGCTGACCACGATGTTCAGGCGCCCTGGCAACGGCCGGCCCAGCGAGTCCCAGGTCTTGCGACCCATGATGATGGGCTTGCCCAGGGTCGTGGCCTTGAAGTACTTGAAGTCCCCCGGCAGGTGCCAGGGCATGGTGTTGTCGATGCCGATCACACGGTTCTCGGCGAGCGCCGCGATCAGGCTGAGGGGGAGTGATGTATTCATGCTGGCGAGGATAGCACCCGGCGCCTGGGTTATGCTTTGCCCTGACTTGTGCAATGGAAGAGCTCGTGACTGCACCCACCCTATTCGACAAACGTTGGCTCACCGAAGCGGTGCGCCTGCGCGAGGAACAGGCCGGCCCCCTGGAGGATCAGCAAGCCAATCGCCGCGCCAGGCAACAAGGCGGTGACCTGGCGGCGCGCATCGAAACGCGCGCCCTCTGGCTGGCCGAACGCGACGGCATGGCCAAGGCCCTGCGCCATTGGAAACAGGGCGCGCGCCTGGCCTTGCTGGCCCTGATGGTACTGGCCGTTCTCAGTGGTGCCGGCCTGGGCCTGGCGGCCCTGGGTGACGGTCAGCGCCCGGTGAATGTGTTCTGGGCCCTGGGCAGCCTGCTCGGGCTGAACCTTCTGATGCTGATGGGCTGGGCCACAGGCCTGTTGCTGGCGGGCGAGCACGGCGCCGGCCTCGGTCGTCTGTGGCTCTGGCTCAGCGAACGCCTGGCCCGCGATGCCCAGGCCGCACACCTGGCCCCGGCCCTGCTGGTGATGCTGCAACGCCAACGGCTGAACCGCTGGCTGCTTGGCGTGCTGGTGCATGGCCTGTGGCTGCTGGCGATGCTCGCCGCACTGGGCATGCTCCTGGCGTTGCTGGCCACCCGTCGCTACGGCTTCGTCTGGGAAACCACCCTGCTCGCCGCCGAACCTTTCATCCACCTGACCCAAGCCCTGGGCGCACTGCCCTCGTTGCTGGGTTTCGCCGTGCCCGACGAAGCCCTGATCCGCGCCAGCGGCGACACCCTGCCCGCGCTGGACCTGGCACGCCAGGCCTGGGCCAGCTGGCTGCTCGGCGTGGTACTGATATACGGGTTGCTGCCGCGCCTGCTGCTGGCCTTGCTGTGCCTGTGGCGTTGGCGCCAGGGCCGCGAACGCCTGGACCTGGACCTGAACCTGCCCGGCTACAGCCACCTGCGCGAGGTGCTGATGCCCAGCAGCGAACGGCTCGGCGTGCAGGACGCGGCCCCCCAATCCCTGCCGCAGTTTCAGGCCGGCCAAATGGACGTCCAGGAGGGCGGCGCCCTGCTGGTGGGTCTGGAGCTGGATGACCAGCGCCCCTGGCCACCCCGCCTGCCCAAGCACGTCGCCAACGCAGGCGTGCTGGACAGCCGCGAGTCGCGCAACAAGCTGCTGGAGCAACTGAGCCGCTTCCCGCCGGCGCGTCTGGCCATCGCCTGCGATCCCCGTCGTTCGCCTGATCGCGGCAGCCTCGCCCTGCTCGCGGAGCTGGCCCGCAACGCAGGGGCGACGCGCATCTGGCTGCTCCAGGCTCTGCCGGGCGAGCCGCTGGATGCCGAGCGCCTGGGCGACTGGCATGACGCCTTGGACCGCCTCGGCCTGCCCCACGCCGACACCTCACCCCTGACCTGGTTGGAGCACGGCCATGACTGAGCCTTTGAAGCTGGCCGTGGTCGGTCACACCAATGTCGGCAAGACCTCCCTGCTGCGCACCTTGACCCGTGACGTCAGCTTCGGCGAAGTTTCCCACCGCCCCAGCACCACCCGCCACGTGGAGGGCGCGCGCCTGTCGGTGGACGGCGAGCCATTGCTGGAGCTGTACGACACGCCCGGCCTGGAAGATGCCATCGCCCTGCTCGACTACCTGGAGCGCCTTGAGCGCCCTGGCGAACGCCTGGACGGCCCGGCACGGCTGGAGCGGTTTCTCCAGGGCAGCGAGGCGCGCCAGCGCTTCGAACAGGAAGCCAAGGTCCTGCGCCAATTGCTGGCGAGCGATGCCGGGCTCTATGTGATCGATGCCCGCGAGCCGGTCCTGGCCAAGTACCGCGACGAATTGGAGGTGCTGGCCAGTTGCGGCAAGCCCTTGCTGCCTGTGCTCAACTTCGTCGCCAGCCAGCAGCATCGCGAGCCCCAGTGGCGCGAAGCCCTGGCCCGCCTGGGCCTGCACGCCCTGGTGCGTTTCGACAGCGTGGCACCGCCGGAGGATGGCGAGCGCCGCCTGTACGAGAGCCTGGCCTTGCTGCTCGAGGACGCCCGCCCCGCCCTGCAACGCCTGGTCGAGGACCAGCAGGCCCAGCGCACGGCACGTCGGCAAAGCGCCAAGCGCCTGATCGCCGAGCTGCTGCTCGACTGCGCCGCCTGCCGACGCAGCGTCGAAGCGGAGCCGACCGCCGAAGCCCAGGCCGTCGAAGCCCTGCGTCACGAGGTGCGCCAACGAGAGCAACGCTGTGTCGAAGCGCTGCTCAAGCTCTACGCCTTCCGCCGCGAGGACGCCCACGCGGGCGACCTGCCCTTGCTCGACGGGCGCTGGGGGGATGACTTGTTCAACCCAGAGACCCTGAAGCTGCTCGGCGTGCGCCTGGGCAGCGGCGTGGCGGCCGGTGCTGCCGCAGGTGCGGGTGTGGACCTGTTGGTGGGCGGCCTGACCCTGGGCGCCGCTGCTCTGGCCGGAGCCATTGCCGGCGGCGCGCTGCAAACGGCGCGCAACTATGGCTCGCGCTTGATGGGCAAGCTCAAGGGCCAGCGTGAGCTGACCGTGGACGACACGGTGCTGCGCCTGCTGGCGCTGCGCCAACAGCAGTTGATGACGGCGCTGGACAGCCGCGGGCATGCTGCGCAAGACAGCATCCGCCTGACTGAACTGGATGAAAAGACCTGGCGTGAAGGCAAACTGCCCGAGGCCTTGAAACGCGCGCGGGCGCATCCCCAGTGGTCGACGCTCAACCCTGGGGCGCGGGTCAACCAGGCCGAGCGGCAGGAGCAACTCGAAGCCCTGGTGAACGAGCTGTAGATCCCTTCGCGGGAAAATAGGAGCGGCGGTTCGGCGCTCCGATTTACCCGCGAAGGGGTCCGTCAGAGCAACGCCAAGGCCTTTTCCTTGAGCAGCGCCAGATCGATCACCGGCACCCCGACCTCCTTGGCCATCTCGTCCCACTCACGCATGCGCAGGCTGACCTTGAACAACGGGTCCCGCTCGAACGCATCGGCCTCGGCATCGTTCATCACCCCGCCTTGATACTCCAGGGTTCGCCGGCTCGCCTCGCTCAGCCGCTCGTAGTAGCCCGGCTGGCGCAAGGTCAGGTAGCGCTTGGCCTCGACGTGGTACTGCACCAGCCGCGCCATGCGCTCGCCGAAACCGCAGCGACGCAGGTACTCGGCCCCGATACGTTCGTGGCTGACCACCCCATAGCCGCCCATGTCGCCTTCGCCCTCGCCGCACAGATGGCCGATGTCGTGGAAAAACGCGGCCAGCACCACTTCATCATCGAAGCCCTCGGCCATGGCCAGTTCGGCGGCCTGGGACATGTGCTCGATCTGGGTGATCGCCTCGCCGATGTAGTCGTCGGCACCGTGGCGCTCGTAAAGGGCGAAGGTGGTGTGGATGATCTGTTGAGGGGTGGGCATTGGCGGCTCCAGAGATTCAGTGGACACGGGGCCGCCACGCGGCCCATCGCGGCACAAGGCCGCTCCTACAGAGGACGCGTAATCCCGGTAGGAGCGGCCTTGTGCCGCGAACGAGGACCGACGGCCCTCGCAATAGACTAGCCGCGATTACTGCTGTGCGACTTTCTCCGACTTGCCGTCATAGCGCTTGCGCCATTCGCTCAGGATCTCGTCACGGTTCTTCGAAGCCCAGGCGAAGTCGTTCTTGATCAGGCGCTGCTCGTAGTCAGCCGGCAGCTCGGTCTGCGGCTTGGCGATGCCAGGGGCGGCGAGCACGGCGAAGTTCTCCTTGTAGAGCTCCATGGCCGCCGGGCTTGCCGAGAAGTCGGCCAGGCGCTTGGCGGCATCGGCCTTAGGCGAGCCCTTGATGACGGCGGTGGCTTCGATTTCCCAGCCCAGGCCTTCCTTGGGCAGGACGATGTCCAGTGGCGCGCCCTGGCGCTTGAGCTGCACGGCCGGGTACTCGAAGGAGATGCCGATCGGGAACTCACCGGCCGCCGCCAGCTTGCACGGCTTGGAGCCGGAGTGGACGTACTGACCGATGTTCTGGTGCAACGCGTCCATGTAGGCCCAGCCCTGAGGCTCGCCGAACGTCTGCAGCCAGGCGCTGACATCCAGGAAGCCGGTGCCGGACGAAGCCGGGTTCGGCATGACGATCTTGCCCTTGTATTCAGGCTTGGTCAGGTCCTGCCAGCTCACCGGCTTGCTCAGGCCCTGTTTCTCAGCCTCGATGGTGTTGAAGCAGATGGTCGCGGCCCACACATCCATGCCGACCCAGGCCGGCGGGTTGGCGGCATCGCGGTAGTTGGCGGAGATCTTGCCCAGGTCCTTTGGCGCATAGGCTTCGAGCATGCCGTTCTGGTCGAGGATGGCCAGGCTGGAGGCGGCCAGCCCCCACACCGCGTCCGCCTGCGGGCGGTCTTTTTCGGCCAGCAGCTTGGCGGTGATGATGCCGGTGGAGTCACGTACCCACTTGATCTCGATGTCCGGGTTGGCCTTCTCGAAAGCCTGTTTGTAGCTCTTGAGCTGCTCGGCTTCCAGAGCGGTGTACACCGTCAGTTGAGTCGCGGCGGCCGAAGCCTGCAGGCTGAACACGGCGGATACGGCAGCGACCAGTACGAGGGGCTTGAACATGATGCGGTTCCTTACAGGGTTGGCAGTCGGTCAATGGCCGGGCGCACGTTGGCGCCAGGCCTGGGAGCGGCGCAGCAGGCCGCGGGAAGCACCGGCCAGCAGCAGCGAGGCGGTCGCGCTGGTCAGCAGGATCAGGGTCGACATGGCGGCAGCGCCGCCCACATTGCCGGCGTCGTCCATGTTCAGCACGGCGACGGCGGCGAGGATGGTGTCGGGGCTGTACAGGAAGATCGCCGCCGACACGGTGGTCATCGCCGAGACGAACAGATAGCGGATGATGTCCAGCAGCGCCGGCAGACAGATCGGCACGGTGACCCGCACGAAGTGCTTGTACAGCGGCGCCTTGAGCGACAGCGCGGCGGCTTCGAACTCACCGTCGAGTTGGCGCAGGGCGGTGGTGGCGGTCATTTGCGCGGTGGTCAGGTAATGGGCGATGGTGCACACCACTAGCAGCGCCATACCGCCGTAGAACACATGCAGCGGGTTGCCATTGAGGTTGAAGAAAAACACGTAGCCCAACCCCAGGACCAACCCCGGCACCGCCATGGGGATGAAGCTCAGCAGGCGCAGGGACTGGTTGAGCAGGCGTTGGCCCTGGGTCTTCTCCATCAGGTAGGCCCCGGTGAAAATCACGATGCTGCCGATCAGCGCCGTGGCCAGCGCCATGGTCACGCTGTTGCGGTAGGCCAGCCAGCCGCCACCGGCGGTGTCATCGAACATATAGTGCTTGAACGACAGCGACAGGTTGTACGGCCAGAACTTGACCAGCGAGGAGTACACCGCCATGCCGACGACCAGCAGCAGCACCGCGCAGATCAGCAGCACGATCGCCAGGAAGCACGCGTCGCGGCGGCGCCACGGCTGGGGCTGGAACACCTGGGCACGGCCGCTCATGACATCCCCCTGGCGTCGGCGCAGCCAGGCATCGACGGTAAAGCTCAGCAACGCCGGCACCAGCAGCACCATGCCGATCAACGCCCCCCGGCCGAACTGCTGCTGGCCGACCACCGCCTTGTAGGCTTCCAGCGCCAGTACTTGATAGTCGCCACCCACCACGACCGGCACGCCGAAATCGGTGATGGTCAGGGTGAAGACCAGGCAGAACGCGGCAAACACCGCCTGGCGCGTACCCGG
This sequence comes from Pseudomonas sp. NY15354, assembly GCF_048068075.1. NCBI lineage: Bacteria > Pseudomonadati > Pseudomonadota > Gammaproteobacteria > Pseudomonadales > Pseudomonadaceae > Pseudomonas > Pseudomonas sp. NY15354. The sequence continues at coordinate 122,014 of NZ_JBLUPV010000012.1, read as the reverse complement.
CCAGGTGATGCTGCGAAACGCGCGCCAGGGCCCGGCGCCCATGCTCGAGGCGGCATCGAACAGGCGCGCATCCGCCAGCGACAAGGCCGACAAGAGGATCATCAGCGCATGGGGGAAGGTGTAGATCGCCTCGCCCAGCACGATGCCCCAAAATCCATAGACGTTGTCGGTCAGCAGCCCGCGCAGCAGGCCCTGATTACCGAACAGGTAGACCAGTGCGATCGCCGGCAGCATCGAGGGTGCCAGCAGCGGCAGCAGGGAGATGCCCCGCCACAGCCCCTTGGCGGGAATCAGCGTCCGTTGCAGGGCATAGGCAAACAGGTAGGCCAACGGCACGACGATGGCCGCGACACTGAAGGCCACCTTGAGGCTGTTGCCCAACAACCAGTGGAAGTTCGCACTGGCGAACAATTCACGGGCGGCGACCAGGCCACCACCCTGACCGGCTTCACCACTGAAGCCACGCCAGAAGATCGCCAGCAGCGGCATCAGCACGGCGAGGATGAGCAGGACCAGCAGCAGGCTTTTGCCGCCGACGACGAAAAGTCGATCGCCCAGGGCGACACCACTGCGTGGCGCGGCCTTGGCCTGGGGGATCGCGACGGACATGGGCGCGGCCATCTCAGGCAAAGACCTGCAGGCTGCGCGGCGGCAAGGCCACCCAGATGTCCTGGGAGCCCAGGCGCGGCATGGCCTCCGGTGCCAGCTCCGCCAGCAGCGAATGGCCCGGCAAGGCCTTGAGTTCGAAACTCATGCGGCAGCGGTTACCCAGGAAGGTGATCTCCTGGACCATGGCCGGAAACAGGTTCTCCTCATGCACCACCGGATTGACGGTGATCGCCTCCGGACGGCAGAACAGCCGGCCGCTGCTGCTGCGCACCGCCCCGGGCGCCAGACGCATGTTCATGCCACCCACCTGCGCATGGCTGTCGCCGCTGCGCTGGAACGGCAGCCAGTTGCCCTGGCCGACGAACTCGGCCACGAACGGGGTGGCGGGCTGGTCGTAGATTTCCTGCGGGGTGGCGTACTGCTCGACCTGGCCGTTGTTCATCACGGCGATGCGGTCGGCCATCAACATGGCTTCGTCCTGGTTGTGGGTCACCATCAAGGTGGTGATGCCCAACTGCCGCTGCAGTTGTCGCAGCTCGGTGCACAGGTGCTCACGAACCCGCGCGTCGAGGGCCGACATGGGCTCGTCGAGCAACAGCAGCGAAGGCGACGGCGCCAGCGCACGGGCCAGGGCCACACGCTGCTGCTGGCCGCCGGACAGCTGGCCGGGGTATTTCTTCTCGCTGCCGGAAAGCCCGACCAGTTCGAGCATTTCGGCCACGCGATGGCGGGCCTGCTCGCGGCTGCTGCCGGTCAGGCCATAGGCGATGTTGGCTTCGACGGTAAGGTTGGGGAACAGCGCATAGGACTGGAACAGGATGCCGTAGTCACGGGCCTGGGGCGGCAAGTGTGAGATGTCGCGCTCGCCGATGTACAGCTCGCCCCGGTCCTGACGTTCCAGGCCGGCGATGCAGCGCAGCAGGGTGGTCTTGCCGCAGCCCGACGGGCCGAGCAGGCAGACCAGCTCGCCGGCGGCGATGTCCAGGGAGACATCGTTGAGCGCCGTGAAGGCGCCGAAACGCTTGTGGATATTGCGCACTTTCATTTGTGCGCCCGGGGTGGGGATGGCGTTGTTCATGACAGGGCCTCATCGAACAGATGGGGCCATGCTAGGAACTCAATGCGAAGGTTATGTGGCTGGGAAACAAAAGTTGCCGATAGTGCCATTCACAGATTTTTGTAGTGAACTCAACGGCCCTTTCGCGGGTAAACCCGCTCCCACAGGGTTCAGCGCAACACCTGGGAACCCCACGCCCACAGGGTTCAGCGCAATCTCCGGGAGGTTATGTGGCTGGCGCGTATAGGGTTCAGCGCAATTCCTGTGGGAGCGGGTTTACCCGCGAAGAAGCCAACGCCGATCTAGAATTGCGACCCCGCCACCTCTTGCGCCACACCGAGGAAGGCCGCCGGCAACCTGGCCTGGCGCCGCTCCTTGAGGCAGTACAGGTACTCGTGCATCACCGGTGCGTTTTCCAGCGTCAGCACCCGCAGTTCAGGGTTATGCGGCACTTCATGGCGGGCAATGATGCTGATGCCGATGTTGCGCAGCACCGCCTCGCGGATCGATTCGCGGCTGCCGATCTCCAGCAGCGTCCCGCCGTTGACGCCGGCCTGCTCGAGCATGCGCTCGGTCAGCTTGCGCGTGGTCGAACCGGGTTCGCGCATCAACAGGCAATGCCCGGCCAGTGCATCGATGGACACGGCCTCGCGGTGGGCCAGCGGGTGGTTGCGGTGCACCGCCACCACCAGCGGGTCGCTACCCAGCACGCGGCGCACCAGGCGGCTGTCCTCCACCAGTTGCGACGAGGCGGCGATATCCACCCGGTAGTCCTCGAGCATCTCCAGCACCTGTTGGGAATTGCCGATTTCCACGGTCAGCTCCACCTGGGGCAGGCGCTCGCGGAAGATCTTCACCAGATCGAGGATGTAATAGGGCGCGGTGGCGGCAATGCGCAGACCGCCCTGGGCCTGCCCGCTGTTGCGCAGTTCGAACTCGATGTCGGCTTCCTGTTGCAGCAGCGCCTTGACCATCGGCAACAGCCGTGCGCCCTCCTCGCTCAGCACCAGGCGCCGCCCGCCTCGGTAGAACAGCTCCACCGCGTACTGGCTCTCCAGATTACGGATCTGCGTGGTCACCGTGGGCTGGCTGAGCCCGAGCTTCTTCGCGGCCAAGGTGATACTGCCCAGGCGGGCCACCATGTAGAAGGCTTTGAGCTCGGCGCTCAGCATCGGATTACCTCTATTTGCGCAGCAGGCGCAAGCCGTTGAACACCACCAGCAGGCTCACGCCCATGTCGGCGAACACCGCCATCCACATGGTCGCCATGCCGGCGAAGGTGATCGCCAGGAAAATCGCCTTGATGCCCAGCGCCAGAACGATGTTCTGCGTCAGGATCGCCGCACTTTGGCGCGACAGCCTGACGAAGGCCGGGATTTTGCGCAAGTCGTCATCCATCAGCGCCACGTCGGCGGTCTCGATGGCCGTGTCGGTGCCGGCCGCCGCCATGGCGAAGCCGATCTCGGCGCGGGCCAGGGCCGGCGCGTCGTTGATGCCATCGCCGACCATGCCGACACGATGACCTTGGCCATAGAGCGCCTCGATGCTGCCGAGCTTGTCCGCCGGCAGCAGGTTGCCCTCGGCGCGGTCGATACCCACCTGAGCGGCGATTGCCTGGGCGGTATGAGGATTGTCGCCGGTCAGCATGACAGTCTTGATACCCAGCGCATGCAACTCGGCGATGGCCTGGCGGCTGCTGTCCTTGACCGTGTCCGCCACGGCGAACAGCGCCAACGGCCCGGTGCCGTCGAGCAGCAACACCACGGTCTTGCCCTGGCGCTCGAGCTGGTCCAGTTCGGCTTCCAGTGCCGGCGAGCACAGGCCCAGCTCTTCGACCAGACGGTGATTGCCCAAGTGATACAGCGTGCCGTCGATCTCTCCCCGCACGCCGCGACCGGCCAGGGCGGTGAACTCGCTCACATCGCTCAACTCCATGGCCTGCGCCTGGGCATGCTGGGCGATGGCGCCCGACACCGGGTGGTCGGAGCGCGCCGCCAGGCTTGCCGCCAACGCCTGGGCCCGGTCTTCGAACAGGGGGTCGAGTACCTTGCTGTCGGTTTGCACCGGTTTGCCGTGGGTGATGGTGCCGGTCTTGTCCAGGGCCAGGAAGTCCAGCTTGCGCCCACCTTCGAGGTACACGCCGCCCTTGATCAGGATGCCCTTGCGCGCCGCCGCTGCCAGACCACTGACAATGGTCACCGGCGTCGAGATCACCAGGGCGCACGGGCAGGCCACCACCAACAGGACCAGCGCGCGGTAGATCCAATCGAACCAGGCGCCTGCCATGAACAACGGCGGGATGATCGCCACCGCCAGGGCCACCGCGAACACTGCCGGGGTGTAGATGCGCGAGAACTGATCGACGAAGCGCTGGGTCGGCGCCCGCGCACCCTGAGCCTCTTCGACGGCCTTGATGATGCGCGCCAAGGTCGACTGGCCAGCTGCTGCAGTGACGCGGTACTCCAGGGCGCCGGCCTGGTTGATGGTGCCGGCAAACAGTTTGTCGCCAACGGCCTTCTCGACTGGCAGACTTTCGCCGGTGATCGGCGCCTGATCGACGCTCGACTGCCCGCTGACCACCTCGCCATCCAGGCCGATGCGCTCACCGGGGCGCACACGCACCAAGGCGCCGATGGCCACGTCACGCACCTCGACCTCACGCCACTGGCCGTCGGCCTGCTGCACCGTGGCCAGGTCCGGGCTTAGTTGCATCAGCCCACCGATCGCATTGCGGGCGCGATCCAGCGAACGCGCCTCGATCAGTTCGGCGACGGTGAACAACACCATGACCATGGCCGCTTCCGGCCATTGGCCGATCAGCACGGCACCGGTCACAGCGATGCTCATCAGCGCATTGATGTTGAGGTTGCGGTTCTTCAGGGCGATCCAGCCCTTCTTGTAGGTGCCCAGGCCGCAACCGAGGATGGCCGCCAGCGCCAGCACCGCTACCACCCACTCCGGCGCCTTGCCGGAGAAGTGCACCAACTCCGCAGCGATCGCCGCCACACCGGACAGCGCCAGCGGCCACCAGCGGGTCTTGTGGGCCTGGGGGGCAGCCGGGGCGTCCTGGTCTTCACCGCTCAGGGGCTCGGCCTTCATCCCCAGGCTGTCGATGGCCTGCTCGATCTGGGTGGTGCCGTCCAGCGTGTGGCGCACGCCAAGCACGCGGTTGATCAAGTTGAATTCCAGCTGCTCGATGCCCGCCAGCTTGCCGAGCTTGTCCTGGATCAGGCTTTGCTCGGTCGGGCAGTCCATGGCCTCGATGCGGAAACGACTGAGCCGCGCCTGGTCACTGGCCTTCTCGGTCAGTTGCACCATGGCCGGCGCGGTGCTGGCGCCGCAGCAGCTGTGGGCACGGGTGTCATGGCCATGTCCGTGGTCGCCATGATCGTGATCATGGGCGTGATCATGCGGGTGTTCGGGGCTGACAGGCTGGTTCATGGAATCATCCTTAACGTGAGCGCTGACCTCTGCAGGTATTCACAGAGTGGGTTGTTGCCAAGTGAACACCCTGTAGCCACTATAGGGTCAAGCCCCTTTTCTGGAGATTGCCATGAAGATCGGAGAACTGGCCAAGGCCACCGAGTGCGCCGTGGAGACCATCCGCTACTACGAGCGCGAGCAACTGCTGCCGGCACCTGCCCGCACCGAAGGCAACTATCGGCAATACACCCAGGCCCATGTGGAACGCCTGACCTTCATCCGCAACTGCCGCACCCTGGACATGACCCTGGACGAGATCCGCAGCCTGCTGCGCCTGCGCGACAGCCCCGACGATTCGTGCGGCAGCGTCAATGCGCTGATCGACGAACATATCGAGCATGTGCAGGCGAGAATCGACGGGCTGATGGCGCTGCAGGCGCAGCTGGTGGAGTTGCGCCAACAGTGCAATGCCAAAGGATCGGAGTGCGCGATCCTTCAGCAGTTGGAGACGAACGGGGCGGTATCAGTACCCGAAACCGAGCATTCCCACGTGGGCCGCAGTCACGGGCATTGAGGGAGCTGCTGCAATTGCATTCGCGAGTTTCCCGACGCTCTCAAGAACCCCTGTAGAGCGGGTTTACCCGCGAATGGGCCAGCGCAAACAACACGAGACAGTGACTCCAACCCCCCCTCAAGAACACCGCTGTCCCTGTGGAAGCAGCCCAGCCATCTCGGGGTCAGACCGCCATCGGCGCGGTCATCGGCGCATGATGCTCGTACCCTTCCAGCCAGAAGTCGCTTGGCTCGATCTTCTCCAACCACTCGGGCTCGTACTTGCCGGTCTCGGCAAACGCCGGCACACGATCGCTGATCACCAGCTTCGGCGCTGCCAGTGGCTCGCGCTTCATCTGCTCATTCAGCATATCCAGGTGGTTTTCATACACATGGGCATCGCCGATGAAGTAGGTGAACCAGCGCGGGGTGTAGCCGGTCAGCCGGCCGAACAGCGACAGCAGCGCTGCACCTTCGGTGAGGTTGAACGGTGTGCCCAGGCCCAGGTCGTTGGAACGGATGTAGAGCGTCAGGGAAATTTCCTTGGTCTCGACATTGGGGTGGAACTGGTACAGCAGGTGGCACGGCGGCAAGGCCATCTCATCGAGCTGGGCGCAGTTCCAGCCGTGGAACAGGATGCGGCGGCTGCCCGGGTCGTTGGCGATGGTGTCCAGGCACTGGCGCACCTGGTCGATGGCCTTGTAGAGGATGACGAACGCCTGGCCGTCTTCTTCATCCTGGGCGATCTTGCGAAAGCCCTGCTTCTCGGCCATTTCGATGGCCGCCGGGTTGTCCAGCGGCACACGCTTGTAGCCCGGCCACTGGCGCCACTGCACGCCGTAGATCTCGCCCAGGTCGTCGTGGCCCTGGCGGAATGGGTTGGCCAGCCACTGGGCGTTCTCGTTGGCGTTCTGGTCCCAGACCTTGCAGCCCAGTTCACGGAACTGCCCGGCGTTTCTCACGCCGCGCAGAAAGCCCACCATCTCGCCGATCGCCGACTTGAACGCCAGCTTGCGTGTGGTGATGGCCGGAAAGCCCTTCTGCAGGTCGAAACGCAGCATGGCGCCCGGCAGGCTGATGGTGCGGATGCCGGTACGGTTTTCCTGCAACGTACCGTTCTCGATGACGTCGCGGACCAGGTCTAGATACTGTTTCATGGCTTACCTGTAGCAAGAACGGCAGGGGGATCGCCCCTGCCGTGAGAGTCAAACGGTGGCCTTGGCCGTGGGTTTGCGGTTGTAGGCCCACCAGATCAGGAAGATGCCGCCGGCGATCATCGGCACGCAGAGCAACTGACCCATGGTCAACCAGCCGAAGGCGATGTAGCCCAGCTGGGCATCGGGTACCCGCACGAACTCCACGATGAAGCGGAAAATGCCGTAGAACAGCGCGAACATGCCGGAAACGGCCATGGTCGGACGCGGTTTACGCGAGTACAGCCAAAGGATGACGAATAATGCCACACCTTCGAGGGCGAACTGGTACAGCTGCGACGGGTGACGCGGCAACTGGGCCGGGTCGCTGAACGGCGGGAAGACCATTGCCCACGGCAGGTCGGTGGCCTTGCCCCACAGCTCGGCGTTGATGAAGTTGCCAATGCGCCCGGCGCCCAGGCCGATCGGCACCAGCGGTGCGACGAAGTCCATCAGCTCGAAGAACGACTTGTTGTTGCGCTTGCCGAACCACAGCGCCGCCAGCATCACGCCGATGAAGCCGCCGTGGAACGACATGCCGCCCTTCCAGACTTCGAAGATCAACGTCGGATTGGCCAGGTACTGGTGCAGGTCATAGAACAGCACGTAGCCCAGGCGCCCGCCGACGATCACCCCCATGGACAGCCAGAACACCAGGTCCGAGAGTTTCTCGCGGGTCCAGGTGGGGTCGAAGCGGTTCAACCGGCGTGACGCCAGCAGCCAGGCGCCGCCGATGCCGATCAGGTACATCAGGCCGTACCAGTGGATTTTCAGCGGCCCGATGGCCACGGCCACGGGGTCGATCTGCGGGTAAGGCAGCATTGTCATTCCTCTCGGGTTAAATCAAAAAGCTCAGACCGACGCAGAACAGCAGCGCGGCGAACAGACGCTTGAGCAAACGCGGCGACAGCCTGTGCGCCAGGCGTGCACCGAATCGGGCGAAGAACATGCTGGTCACGGCGATGCCCACCAGCGCGGGGAGATAGACGTAACCGACGCTGTGGGCCGGCAGGTGCTGCTCGTTCCAGCCCAGCCACATGAAGCTCAGGGCACTGGCCACGGCAATCGGCAGACCACAGGCCGACGAAGTCGCTACCGCCTGCTGCATCGGCAGGCTGCGCCAGGTCAAGAACGGCACGGTCAAAGAACCGCCACCGATGCCGAAGATCGCCGAGGCCCAGCCGATCACACTGCCCGCGGCGGTCAAGCCGGGCTTGCCAGGGATGCCGCGGCTGGCCTTGGGCTTGAGGTCCAGGGCCATCTGCGCGGCGATCACCAGGGCAAACACGCCGATGATCTTCTGCAGCATCGGGCCTTGGATCAGTGAGGCAGTCTTGGCCCCGATCAGCGCGCCGAGCAGGATGCCCACGGTCATCCAGGCGAAGATCGGCCATTGCACCGCGCCCTTGCGCTGGTGCTCCAGCACCGCGTTGATCGAGGTGAAGACGATGGTCGCCAGCGACGTGCCGACCGCCAGGTGGGTCAGCACCGACGGGTCGAAGCCCTGCAGGGTGAAGCTGAACACCAGCACCGGCACGATGATGATGCCACCGCCCACGCCGAACAGCCCGGCCAACACACCCGCGCAGGCACCCAACAGCAGATAGAGTACGAATTCCATTCGTCGCCCCCATGGAAACAATCCGCCATGGTAGCGGAAGCCAGGCCCGCGGCTCTAGTGAACTCTCTGTAAGGTGATGGATAGACGCAGGTCGAGTGGGTAGAGTGGCCAAAACAACCGAGGCCCTGTTATGTGCCTGATCGTTTTCGCCTGGCGGCCGGGGCACACCCTGCCGTTGATCGTCGCGGCCAACCGTGACGAGTTCTACGCCCGCCCGACCCAGGCCCTGGCCGCCTGGGAGGACGCCCCGGGCGTGCATGCCGGCCGCGACCTGGAGGCTGGCGGTACCTGGCTGGGCATCGGCCCTCAGGGCCGCTTTGCGGCGCTGACCAACATTCGTGATCCGCAGCAGCCACTTGGGCCACGTTCGCGCGGCGAGCTGGTGGCGGCGTACCTGCGCGGGAACCTGGGCGTGGAGGCCTACCTGGACCAGGTCGCCAGTCGCAGCAGCCAGTACTCGGGCTTCAATCTACTGGTAGGCGATGCCGGGCAGTTGGGTTACCTGCATGCACGCCAGGCCTCACCGCGCCTGCTGGAGCCTGGGGTGTACGGGCTGTCCAATGCCGGCCTGGATACGCCATGGCCCAAGCTGGTCAAGGCGCGCACCGGGCTGCAGGGCATGCTCGAGGCGCCAGACCCTCGGCGCTTGCTGGGGTTGCTGGCCGATGGCGAGCCGGCGCTCGAAAGCGATCTGCCCGAAACAGGCGTTGGATTGGCGACCGAGAAGCTGCTGTCGAGCGTATTTATTGCCAGCCAGAACTATGGAACACGGGCGAGTACGGTATTGATGGTCGATGACCAAGGGCGGCGGCGCATCATCGAGCGCAGCTTCGGGCCCTTTGGCGGGCACTTGGGAGAGGTTGAACAGCTGGTCTGACAAATGTATTGGCTTCTTCGCGGGTAAACCCGCTCCCACAAGTTGGACTGCCCCCAAGAAGTTGGACACCAATCCAACCCCCTGGGGGCAGTCCAAGTCCGCCGAGGTTCTTGTGGGAGCGGGTTTACCCGCGAAGAGGTCGATGCGATTTCAGAGGGTCTTGTTCGCCCCAGGCCCGATCATCCGCGCCAGCCCCAGGTTCTTCAGGGCCAACTGCAGCGAGCTGTGGATAACCTGCGGGTTGTCATGGCTCATGGCATCGACCAGCAACTCCTTGGCCTTGCTCATGTTGATCTGGCGAAGCATCCACTTCACCTTGGGCAGGTTGGTAGCGTTCATCGACAGGCTGTCGAAGCCCATGGCCATCAACAGCACGGCGGCAGCCGGGTCGCCGGCCATCTCACCGCAGATGCTCACCGGCTTGCCTTCCTCGTGAGCGACGCTGACCACGGTCTGCAAGGCCTGCAGCACCGCCGGGTGCAGGTAGTCGTAGAGGTCGGCGACGCGCGGGTTGTTGCGATCGACCGCCAATAGATACTGGGTCAGGTCGTTGGAGCCGACCGACAGGAAGTCCACCTGCCGGGCAAGCTCGCGGGTCTGGTACACCGCGGCGGGGATCTCGACCATCACGCCGACCGGCGGCATCGGCACGTCGGTGCCTTCGTCCCGTACCTCGCCCCAGGCGCGGTGGATCAGGTGCAACGCCTCTTCCAGCTCATGGATGCCGGAGATCATCGGCAGCAGGATACGCAGGTTGTTCAGGCCTTCGCTCGCCTTGAGCATGGCGCGGGTCTGCACCAGGAAGATTTCCGGGTGGTCGAGGGTCACGCGGATACCACGCCAGCCAAGGAAGGGGTTTTCTTCCTTGATCGGGAAATACGAAAGCGCCTTGTCGCCGCCGATATCGAGGCTGCGCATGGTCACCGGCAGCGGATGGAACGCCTGCAACTGCTCGCGGTAGATCGTCAGCTGTTCCTTTTCGCTGGGGAAACGCTGGTTGATCATGAAGGGCACTTCGGTGCGGTACAGGCCCACCCCTTCGGCGCCGCGCTGCTGGGCACGGGCGACGTCGGCCAGCAGCCCCGTGTTGACCCACAACGGCATGCGATGGCCATCCGGTGTCACGCACGGCAGCTCGCGCAGGGCATCCAGCCCCTGGGCCAGTTGGCGCTCCTCCTCGACCACGTCGCTGTACTGCTTGCGCAGCACCTCGCCCGGGTTGGTGAACACCTCGCCCTTGTAGCCATCGACGATCAGTTCGATGCCGTCGACCTTCGAGTACGGCAGGTCGACCAGGCCCATGACCGTCGGGATGCCCATGGCCCGGGCCAGGATCGCCACGTGGGAGTTGCCCGAGCCGAGCACCGACACCAGGCCGACCAGCTTGCCCTCGGGGACTTCGCCGAGCATCGCCGGGGTCAGCTCCTCGCTGACCAGGATGGTGTTGTCCGGGTAGACCAGCGTCTGCGAACGCGCCTCCTGGAGATAGGCCAGCAGACGTCGCCCCAGATCCTTGACGTCCGAGGCCCGCTCACGCAGGTAGTCGTCGTCCATCAGCTCGAAGCGGCTGACATGCTCGCCCACCACTTGGCGCAAGGCGCCTTGGGCCCATTGGCCGGTCTTGATGACTTCCGCCACCTCGCCGCCCAGGGCCGCGTCCTCGAGCATCATCAGGTAGACGTCGAACAGCGCGCGCTCTTCCGGGCGCAGTTGGGTGGCAAGCTTGGCCGACAGCTTGCGCATGTCGGCGCGCACGCCCTCCAGGGCGTTGTTGAATAACTTGAGTTCGGTGTCGATGTCTTCGACGGTCTTGTCCGGGACCACTTCCAGGTCGGCCGGCGGCAGCATCACCACGGCCTTGCCGACGGCAGCGCCCGGCGAACCCGGCACACCGACGAAGCGCGCCTCCTGGATGCCCTTGCCCTGGCGGCCCAAGCCACGGATGGAGCCCGTGGCCTCGGCATGGGCGATAACGCCCGCGAGCTGGGCGCTCATGGTGACCAGGAAGGCTTCTTCACCTTCGTCGAACTGACGGCGCTCCTTCTGCTGGATGACCAACACCCCGACCACGCGGCGGTGGTGGATGATCGGCGCACCGAGGAAAGAGGCGAAGCGCTCCTCGCCGGTCTCGGCGAAGTAGCGATAACGGGGGTGGGCGGCGGCGTCTTCGAGGTTCAGCGGCTCTTCCCGGGTACCGACAAGGCCGACCAGGCCTTCGTTGGGGGCCATGCTGACCTTGCCGATGGAGCGCTTGTTCAAACCCTCGGTGGCCATGAGCACGAAGCGGTTGGTATCCGGGTCGAGCAGGTAGACCGAGCAGACCTGGCTGCCCATGGCTTCCTTGACGCGCAAGACAATGATCCCCAACGCCGTCTTGAGATCTTTGGCGGAGTTCACTTCCTGGACGATCTTGCGCAGCGTATTGAGCATGGCTCGGGGTCGGACTCCGTCGTCAGTCGCGCGTCAACAGGCGCGGGGCTAGCTCTTTCAAGGCGCGGCGATAGACCTCGCGCTTGAATGTCACCACCTGGCCCAAGGGATACCAGTAGCTGACCCAACGCCAGCCGTCGAATTCGGGCTTGCCGGTCAGATCCATACGCACCCGCTGCTCATTGCTCACAAGGCGCAGCAGGAACCACTTCTGTTTCTGGCCAATGCACAGGGGCTGGCTGTGGGTGCGCACCAGGCGCTGGGGTAAACGATAACGCAACCAGCCACGGGTGCAGGCAAGAATTTCCACATCCTGGCGTTCCAGGCCTACTTCTTCGTTCAGCTCGCGGTACAGGGCATCTTCCGGCGTCTCGTCAGGGTTGATGCCACCCTGGGGGAACTGCCAGGCATCCTGGTTGATCCGCCGAGCCCATAGCACCTGCCCGGCATCATTCGTGAGAATGATCCCGACATTGGGGCGAAAACCATCCGGGTCGATCACGGCAGCAACCTCGCAAACGCATGTCAACGCATTGTTCCACAAAGCTCACAAGCGCAGCAACGCGCCCGCCAAGCTTATGTGCGGCGAGGTGAAAACTCTGTGTTCTGCGAGGTCTTGCCAGAGCCCGGCTCATGAACACTGCCTAGGGCCTGGTAACGATATACAGGGGTTTCGTGAAGGGTTGGTGACGGGGCATCGGGGGCTGCTGCACAGCCCATCGCAGGCCTCCACAGCTGGCGAGGCCTGCAATGGGCCGTGAAACGCCCCCTGAGGGTCAGATCGGCTTGGCGCCCATCAGCCCGGCGATGGAGAGGAAGCAAACACCGCTGATCAACGCCAACGCCAGGGTAAAGCGCAGCCCCGTGGGCTCGGCCTTGCGCAGCCGGTTCAGGCGTACCAGCAACCACCAGGCACTGAACGCGCCCACGGTGTAGATGACGCTGGAGGCCAGCACCCAGGTCTGCCCCAGGGGCCAACCGATCAGGTGCACCAACCACCAACCGGTGAACGGCATGCTCACCAGGCACACCCCCATCAACAACCAGACGAACACCAAAGGCCGACGCAGCAACTTGCCGTAAGCCTCGGCATCGCCACGACGGCGGGCAACGATGGTCCAGATCGCCAGGCCCAGCGCGCCCAGCAACAACAACACGGTGGCGCCGATGTGCAGGGCCTTGAGGATGGTCAGGTATTCCATGTCTTCACGTCCTTGAGCGATAGGCCAAGCGTAGTCGCTTAGCCCAGGAACAGCTTGTATGCCGGATTGTCGGTCTCGTCCCAATACGGGTAGCCGATCTTGGCCAGCGCCGCCGGCACCAGGTGGCGCTCATCGTCGGGTACCTGCAGGCCTGCGACCACTCGGCCATCGGCTGCGCCATGGTTGCGGTAGTGGAACATGGAGATGTTCCAGCGACCACCCAGCTTGTTGAGGAAATTGAACAGCGCCCCCGGACGTTCGGGGAACTCGAAGCGCAGTACCATTTCGTCACTGGCGCCCGCCGAGTGGCCACCGACCATGTGGCGGATATGCAGCTTGGCCAGTTCGTTGTCGGTCAGGTCGGTGACCGGGAAGCCTTGCTCAGTCAACTGCTGCACCAGCACCGCCCGCGGGTCGGTTTCGGGGTGGGTCTGCACGCCCACGAAGATGTGCGCTTCCTTGTCGGCGTGGTAACGGTAGTTGAACTCAGTGATCTGGCGCTTGCCGATGGCCTCGCAGAACGCCTTGAAGCTGCCCGGACGCTCCGGAATGGTCACGGCGATGATCGCCTCGCGCTTCTCGCCCAGCTCGGCGCGCTCGGCCACGTGGCGCAAGCGGTCGAAGTTGACGTTGGCGCCCGAGTCGATAGCCACCAGGGTCTGGCCGGTCACGCCATACAGCTCGACGTACTTCTTGATGCCCGCCACACCCAATGCACCGGCAGGCTCGGTGATCGAGCGGGTATCGTCGTAGATATCCTTGATTGCCGCGCAGATCTCGTCGGTGCTGACCGTCACCACCTCGTCCACATGATGGCGGCAGATATCGAACGTGTGCTGACCGATCTGCGCCACCGCCACGCCGTCGGCGAACAGGCCTACCTGCGGCAACACCACGCGCTCGCCCGCGGCCATGGCGGCCTGCAGGCAGTTGGAGTCGTCCGGCTCGACACCGATCACCTTGATCTCGGGACGCAGGTACTTCACGTAGGCCGCGATGCCGGCGATCAGGCCACCGCCGCCGACGGGCACGAAGATCGCGTCCAGGCGCCCCGGGTGCTGGCGCAGGATCTCCATGGCCACGGTGCCTTGACCGGCAATGGTGTGGGGGTCGTCATAGGGGTGGATGTAGACGAAGCCCTTCTCGTCGACCAGCTTGAGCGAATAGGCCAGCGCCTCGGGGAAGGAGTCGCCATGCAGTACCACCTTGCCGCCGCGCGAGCGCACGCCTTCGACCTTGATCTCCGGGGTGGTCTTGGGCATCACGATGGTTGCCTTGATGCCCAGCTCGCGCGCCGCCAGGGCCACACCCTGGGCATGGTTGCCGGCCGAAGCGGTGACCACGCCACGGGCCAGCTCTTGCGGGCTCAATTGCGCCAGCTTGTTGTACGCCCCGCGGATCTTGAAGGAGAACACCGGCTGCAGGTCCTCACGCTTGAGCAGGACCTGGTTGCCCAGCCGCTTGCTCAACTGGCCAGCGCTCTGCAGCGGGGTTTCGACCGCGACGTCGTAGACGCGCGAGGTGAGGATCTTCTTGACGTACTGTTCGAGCATCGGGAAAGCATCACTGGCCGCGGGACAAGGCCTGGGAGTCTACCGCAGCGCTACGTCGGGCGACCACAGCGAAACCGAGGTTTTGCCGGCGCTTGCGTCTATAATACCTGGCTTTGAAATCCCGCCCCTCTCGGAGCCCGCATGACCCAGGACCAACTCAAACAGGCCGTCGCCCAGGCCGCTGTCGACTTCATTCTGCCCAAGCTGGATGAGAAAAGCGTCGTCGGCGTCGGCACCGGTTCGACCGCCAACTTCTTCATCGATGCCCTGGCCAAGCACAAGACCGCCTTCGACGGCGCCGTCGCCAGCTCCGAAGCCACTGCCGAACGCCTGCGCTCCCACGGCATCCCGGTGTACGAACTCAACAGCGTCAGCGAGCTGGAGTTTTACGTGGACGGCGCCGACGAGAGCGACGCGCACCTGAACCTGATCAAGGGCGGTGGCGCGGCCCTGACCCGCGAGAAGATCGTCGCGGCGGTCGCCAAGACCTTCATCTGCATCGCCGATGCCAGCAAGCTGGTACCGGTGCTGGGCGCCTTCCCGCTGCCGGTCGAAGTGATCCCCATGGCCCGCAGCCACGTGGCACGCCAGTTGGTCAAGCTCGGTGGCGACCCGGTGTACCGCGAAGGTGTGGTGACCGACAACGGCAACGTCATTCTCGATGTGCACAACCTGCAGATCACCGACCCAGTCGGCCTGGAAAGCCAGATCAACGCCATCGTCGGTGTGGTCACCAACGGCCTGTTCGCGGCGCGCCCGGCGGACCTGCTGCTGCTCGGCACCGCCGAAGGCGTCAAGACGCTCAAGGCCGAGTAATCCTTCTGGGGCTGCTTTGCAGCCCCTCGCAGGCTGCGCGAACGGTACAGACTCCCTGCGTGGGAGCCACCGAAAGGCCGCGAAAAGGGGCGCAACGCGCCCCATCGCAGGCTTCGGGCTACTCGCGACCGGCCTTCAATCCGTTGCTTGCTTGAAGACGTAGAACAGGTTCGGCTCACTGACCAGGTAGATGGTCCCCTCCTCGTCCATGGCCAGGCCCTCGGCCTGCGGCACACTGCGTTTGAGCCCCTGGAAGCCTTTGTTCAACGACAACGTGCTCAGCGGCCGACCCTCCACATCCAGCTCCACCACCAATCTGGACTCATCCGACAACGCCAGCAGATGCCCCGTACGCTCATCGAACTGCAGGCTCGACAAATCGCGCACGAACAGCCGCGAATCACGCTTGCGGTCCTGCACCACATGCACCGCGTAGGGCTTTCCTGGCTTGTCGTGGGGGAAGCCATGGATCTCGTAGATCATCATCGGGTCACGCTCCTTGGCCACGAACAGGCGCTTGCCTGCCGAGTCGTAGGCCAGGCCTTCGAAGCCTTTGTTGCCATTGCGGCCGATGGCCAAGGTGAGCTGCTCGGCATCGTTGGCATCGAGAAACAGCGTGTCGTCGTCCAGGTGCACGCGGATCAGCCGCTGCTCACGCTCGTCGGTGATCACATAACTGTTAGTGCCCACGTATTCGACCGCCTCGGGATCTCCGAAGCCAGTCAGGGGAATACGGCGCAGGATGCGCCCCTCGAGCGAGAGTTCGATGAGCTCGGAGCGTTTGTTGGTGACCGTGAAGAGGGTCTTGCGGTCAGGGTCGAACGTCAGCGCCGAAATATCGTCATCCAACCCTTCGATAAGCTGGGCTTCGAGCGTCACGCGGTAGCGATCCAGCGCTATCCCTTGTTCGGCAGGCTGCCACCAGGCCTTAAGGTTGAACCAGCCACGCTCGAACAGGCGAAACTCATGTGCCGCCAATCCACCCACCAACAGCGCAAGGCACAGCACCAGGAAAAGAAACAGGCGTGAACGACGACGCATGAGGATAGACCCGAGCAGAAAGACACGAATCTAATCATGGTCGACTGAAATAAAGCTTAATGCCCTCAGTTCTTTCTGAATCGATAGAAAAGATCTGGCTCACTCACCATGTACAGGTTGCCCTGATCATCCGTCGCCACGCCTTCGGCACGCGGAATGGTGTGCTTCAAGCCATTGAAACCGCCGAGCAGAGTCATGAAGCTGACCTGCTCGCCCTTTTCGTTCAGCTCCAGCAGTAGGTTGGAGTCGGCCGACAAGACCAGCAAGTGACCGGTGCGGGGGTCGACCCACAAGGCTGAAAGGTTGCGCACGTCGAGCTGGTCGCTGGGCACGACCTGCTTTTCGCCCTTGAGCGGGCCTTTGCCATCGGTATTCCAGGCATACAACTTGGGCGGGCGCTCCTCGCCCAACAGCAGGCGCTGGCGCAACGGGTCCCAGGCGATCGCCTCGAAGCCCTTGTTGCTGTTCGCTGACTTGCCCAGGTCGTGGTGCGGATGATCGGCGTAGGTCAGGCTGGTGGTATTGGCATCCAAGGTCACCACGGTCATGTCATGCTTGCGCTCGTCGACGATCGCAATCTGGCCGTTGGCCAACACCGCAACACCTTCGGGGTTGTCCCAGCCCTCCAATGGGATCTTGCGCAACACATCGCCCTCGAGGTTCAGCTCGACCAGGAACGGGTTGTTGCCCATGACCGCGAACAAGGTGCGGGTAAACGGATTGAACGCCAGGTCCGACGGCTCGTCGTCCGACATGCCCGGCAATACCTTGGCATCGATGTCCGCCACGTAATCGGGCAGCCAGACGCTTTCACCACGCTCGGCCTTGCTCTCGAAGCGCTCCTTGACCCACAGCACGGCCCGATCATCCCAGTGCATGATCACCGCCAGGATATAACCCAACACCGCGACCAATCCTACCCATACCTGCCAGCGCCGGAAGACACCGCGCTTGCGAGGAGGGACGGGCGCACTGGTGGTAAATGCCATGAAGGGGCTTCCTGGGGTAATTGCCGAGTTCTCCATCACATCGGCGAATGAGGGTTATCCGGGGCATTATCCGGATGGTTTGTGAAAAAAACGGCAAATAATGGGGTGGATACGATGACAGCCAGGGGGGCTGTCATCGTCGACCGATCAAAGCACGCGGCTTTCGAAACGGCTTGCGCCGGAAAGTTCCAGTACCAGCTCATCGCCCACATTCAGCGGGCCGACGCCAGCGGGCGTGCCGGTGAGAATCACATCGCCCGGCAGCAGGGAGAAGTGGGCTGCGATGTGCTGGATGATCGGCACGATGGGGTTGAGCATCATGGCGCTGTTGCCGTCCTGGCGCACTTCGCCATTGATCGACAGGCGAATGCCGATATCGGTCAGATCCTCGATGCTGTCGGCGACCACGAATGGCGGCAGCACGCAGGCGCCGTCGAAGCTCTTGGCCAGCTCCCATGGCAGGCCCTTCTCCTTGAGCTTGGCCTGCACGTCGCGCAAGGTCAGATCCAAGGCCGGCGCAAAGCCGGAAATGGCATCGCGCACTTCTTCTGCGCTGGGGTGGGTCGACAGTGGCTTGCCCACCAGCACGGCGATCTCCGCTTCATAATGCACCGCACCACGCTCGGTCGGGATCTTGAAACCACCCTCCAGGGGCACCACGCAACTGCCCGGCTTGATGAACAGCAAGGGTTCGCTGGGGATCGGGTTGTCCAATTCCTTGGCATGTTCGGCGTAGTTACGGCCTATGCAGACCACCTTGCCCAGGGGGAAGTGGATGCGCGTGCCGTCTAGGTACTGGTGCTGGTAACTCATGGCCGACTCCTCTGGATACTGCGTGCTTATTCAGGAGCGAAGATCTTACCCGGATTCATGATGCCGTTCGGGTCGAACACTGCCTTTATCGCCTTCATGCAGGCGATTTCCTCTGGCGAGCGGCTGTAGCCCAGGTAGTCGCGCTTGGTCATGCCTACGCCATGCTCGGCGGAAATCGAGCCGTTGTAGCGCTGGACGATCTCGAACACCCATTTATTGACCTTGGCGCAGGTCGCGAAGAATGCGTCCTTGGCCATGTCGTCGGGCTTGAGGATGTTCAGGTGCAGGTTGCCATCGCCGATATGCCCGTACCAGACCACTTCGAAGTCCGGGTAGTGCTGGCCGACGATGGCGTCGATGTCACGCAGGAACGCCGGCACCTTGGAAACGGTGACGGAGATGTCGTTCTTGTAGGGCGTCCAGTGGGAAATGGTCTCGGAGATGTACTCGCGCAGCTTCCACAGGTTCTTGAGCTGGGTCTCGCTCTGGCTCATCACCCCGTCGAGCACCCAGCCTTGCTCGACACAGTGCTCGAAGGTGGCCAGCGCATCGTTGGCCACGTCCTCGGTGCTGGCCTCGAACTCCAGTAGGGCATAGAACGGGCAATCGGTCTCGAACGGTGGGGGCACGTCGCCACGGCCCATGACCTTGGCCAGGGCCTTGTCGGAGAAGAACTCGAACGCCGTGAGATCGAGCCGCCCCTGGAAGGCGTGCAGCACCGGCATGATCGAGTCGAAGTCCGGGGTGCCCAGCACCATGGCGGTCAGGTTGCGCGGTGTGCGATCCAGGCGCATCGTGGCCTCGACCACGAAGCCCAGGGTGCCTTCGGCGCCGATGAACAACTGGCGCAAGTCATAGCCGGTGGCGTTCTTGATCAGGTCCTTGTTCAGCTCGAGCAGCTCGCCCTTGCCAGTCACCACCTTGAGGCCCGCCACCCAGTTGCGGGTCATGCCGTAACGAATGACCTTGATACCGCCGGCATTGGTGCCGATGTTGCCACCGATCTGACTGGAGCCAGAGGAGGCGAAGTCCACCGGGTAATAAAGGCCGTTGTCCTCGGCGAACTGCTGCAACTGGCGAGTGACCACGCCCGGCTGACACACCACGGTGCGGTCGAAGGCGTTGAAGTCGAGGATCCGGTTCATGTAGTCGAAGGCCACCACCACCTCGCCATTGGCGGCCACCGCGGCGCCGGACAAACCGGTACGCCCGCCCGAAGGCACCAGCGCGACCTTGTGGCGATTGGCCCAGGCGACGATGGCCTGCACCTGCTCGATGGAGCGGGGGAAGACGATTGCCGAGGGCGCCGGTGGATAGTGCTTGGTCCAGTCCTTGCCGTAGGCCTCCAGCGAAGCCGGGTCGGTGAGGACCTTGCTCGGGTCAACCAGGGTCATCAGCTCATCAAGAACCGCTGTGTTGGTCATCGGCTGAACTCTCGAACTATTCATAGTCACCCTGAGCACTCTTCACCTGTCGGGATAAGCTCAGATTCTGTCGCGTATGCTAGCATAGCGCTCCCGCCGTTCGTGCTAAGGCCGACGCCGCGCCGCTTTACCCCCCTGCCATTTTTTCTCCGGGATACAGGTTTACGCAGATGAGCAAGACTTCTCTCGACAAGAGCAAGATCAAGTTCCTTCTTCTTGAAGGTGTGCACCAGAATGCGGTCGATACCCTCAAGGCTGCCGGGTACACCAATATCGAGTACCTCACTGGTTCCTTGCCGGAAGCCGAGCTGAAGGAAAAGATCGCTGATGCCCACTTCATCGGCATTCGCTCCCGCACCCAGCTGACCGAAGAGATCTTCGACTGCGCGAAGAAACTGGTCGCTGTCGGCTGCTTCTGCATCGGCACCAACCAGGTCGACCTGGGCGCGGCCCGCGAGCGCGGTATCGCCGTGTTCAACGCGCCGTTCTCCAACACCCGCTCGGTTGCCGAGCTGGTGCTGGCCGAAGCCATCCTGCTGCTGCGCGGCATTCCCGAGAAGAACGCCTCCTGCCACCGTGGCGGCTGGATCAAGAGCGCGGCCAACTCCTTCGAGATCCGTGGCAAGAAACTGGGCATCGTCGGCTACGGCTCGATCGGCACCCAACTGTCGGTCCTGGCCGAAAGCCTGGGGATGCAGGTCTACTTCTACGATCCGCTGACCAAGCTGCCGCTGGGCAACGCCACCCAGGTGACCAGCCTGCACGAGTTGCTGGGCCTGGCCGACATCGTCTCGCTGCACGTGCCTGAGCTGCCGTCCACCCAGTGGATGATCGGCGAGAAGGAAATCCGCGCGATGAAGAAGGGCTCGATCCTGATCAACGCCGCCCGTGGCACCGTGGTCGAGCTGGACCACCTGGCCGCCGCAATCAAGGACCAGCACCTGATCGGCGCCGCCATCGACGTATTCCCGGTCGAGCCGCGCTCCAACGACGAGCAGTTCGAAAGCCCGCTGCGCGGCCTGGACAACGTGATCCTGACCCCGCACATCGGTGGTTCCACTGCCGAGGCCCAGGCCAACATCGGCCTGGAAGTGGCCGAGAAGCTGGTCAAGTACAGCGACAACGGTACATCCGTGTCGTCGGTGAACTTCCCGGAAGTTGCCCTGCCGGCGCACCCGGGCAAACACCGCCTGCTGCACATCCACGAAAACATCCCTGGCGTACTCAGCGAGATCAACAAAGTCTTCGCCGAAAACGGGATCAACATCTCCGGTCAGTTCCTGCAGACCGACGAGAAAGTGGGTTACGTGGTTATCGACGTGGATGCCGAGTACTCGGACCTGGCGCAGGAGAAACTCCAGCAGGTCAAGGGCACTATCCGCTCTCGCGTGCTGTTCTAAGTTTCTGCGCTGCAGAAAAGGAGGCCCGGGTGGCCTCCTTTTTTTTGCCTGTGTATCGGCGGTGTCTGTTTCGCGGGTAAACCCCACAGGTCATGTGTCGCCCTCAAGCATCTCGCTGAGCCTGAGGGCCCGCGAACAAGTCGAGATTTACTTCACGTTCACCGTGATCTTCTGCGACTCGACGCTCGGCTTGAACGGCACATGGAACCGATCACCCAAGATCAGTTGCAAGGTGTGCTTGCCTGGCGTCAGGGTGATGGTAGCCTCGGTCTGCGCCTTGCCGAAATGCAGCACTTGCGGGCCGGCCGGCAGTGGCGCGTTGTTTTCCGGCATCAGGCTGGTCGGCAGCGGCAGATCAGTCGCAGGTTCCTTGTCGACATCGACCAGCAGGTGATGGTGGCCCGTGTGCGGGGTCGCATCGCCCGCTGGCTTGAGCCCCATGCCCTCGATACCGAACTTGACGGTGAAGGTCTTGTCGACGGTGGCACCGTCAGCGGGGGAAACGATGAAGACCTTGGCGCCCTGGGGCGGCTCCTGGCTCTTCAGTGCGTCCGCGGCACCCGCGAACACCGACACCCCCATCAACAAGCCGGCAACGGCAGCACGCGAAAATAGGCTGTTCATTCACATCTCCTGTGTTTCACTTTCATTGACTACTGTCCATTAACGAACCGCAGCGATAAATCAACATAGTTCAATTGCGCGCCAAGGTCTTGTCGGGCGAGGCCAGAAAAAATTTATCGTCGCTCAAAACATTGCAGCGCAGGTAAGGTCATAGCCTGCATTCGACCGTAACAAGTCAGAAAGTCGCGGCGAACCATATTCAACTGCCAAAAAATGGGGACATTCATGCGTTTGAGCACTGGCGTACTGCTGGCACTTTTGATCAGTCCATTGGCCCAGGCCGAGTTGATAGACGACGTCAACGACCGGGGCGAACTGCGCATTGCCGTGCAATCCGATACGCCCCCATACGCCTACAAGGAAAACGACCACCTGACCGGCTTTGAAATCGAGCTCGGCCAGGCCATCGCCAAGGAACTGGACGTGCGCGCGCAGTTCGTCGAAGCCCCCGCGGACCAGTTGCTGTCTGGCGTTCAGAGCGGCAAATTCGACATCGCCCTCGACCAGCTCGATGCCAAGCAAACACTCGAGGGGCAATTGGATGTCAGCCAGCCCTATGGCCCTGACGCACGGGTGATCCCGTTCCAGAAGGACAATCCAGCGTTCGAAAGTGCCGTGAACAATGCCCTGCAACGCATCAAGGACGATGGCCGACTGGCGGCGCTGGAAAAGAAGTGGCTCAAGGAGCAGGCTGCGAGCCAGTGATGCCATGGACGCTGCTGCGCAAGCTGTACTGCCTGTCCGGGCCCTTTCGCGGGTTTAGCCGCGCATAGGCCGGCGCAGGCAACACAAAACAGTTGCCCCACAGGCTTTGCGTCGCGTCTTCATTCAGGGCTCACGCCTTCCAATGCCCGTTGTGCGTCTTCGAGCTCCAGCTCGCTGAACACCTGCACGCCTTCGCGCCGCAACAGCGCTGTGGTCACCCCTTCCCCTGGGACCTTCACGCCGCTGAAGGTCCCGTCGTAGGTCAAACGGTTGCCGCATGAAGGGCTGCCGGCCTTGAGCACCGCCACCCGGATGCCATGTTGGCGCACCAGCGCCAAGGCCTGCCGGGCGCCAGCGAGAAAGGCCTCGCTGACATCCATCCCCGTCACCGTCACCACCTGGGCTTGCCCATCCAGCACCGCCGCACCTTGCCCGCCCGGAATTTCCGCCGGTGGGCGGGGTGTCGGCAGGCCGCCCGCCACCTCGGGGCACAGCGGTACCACGCGGCCTTCGGCCTGCCAGCGCTGCAGCACGTCCGGGTAACCGCTGTCGCGTCCGTCGTAGCGCACCCGCTGCCCCAGCAGACAGGCGCTGACCAGGACCTTGGGCACGTCAGAACGGTTCATTGCCACGACGGCGGAACCAGCCGGTCAGCGACAGACGATCGCGCCTGGCCGGCAAGACTTCATGAGGAATATCGCCGGACAGGAACACCACCAAGCTACCCGCCTCCGGCTGCACATCCAGCTCAGTGTCCTCGGCGAGGAACATGCGCAACTGGCCACCGTCCTGCGCTTGCCAGTTCTCATTGAGGTAGAGGATCGCCGAAACCGCGCGCCGGTCGTCGTCGCGGAAGCGGTCCACGTGGCGGCGATAGAAAGCCCCTGGCGGATACAGGGCGAAATGGCATTCGAAGTCTTCAAGCCCCAGGTACAAACCCTGGTTCAGCGCCTGGCGCAGGCTGTCCATGGCTGCCAGATAATGGTCACAAGCCTCTGACTCGCCCGGTTCCAGCCACTGGATGCGGTCGCCACGGATGGCTTCGCGCACCTCCTGTCCGGTACCACGCCCCACGCCGGCCGGGCTCAATTCGCCCTCGGCGGCACGTTGTCGGCACTCGGCCGCCAAGGTGCTGATCAATGTGTCGGGCAGGAAAAAAGGCTGGCGGGTCCAACCACGGTTGGCCAGGTCGTCGACGATGGTAGAAAGCATCGGATGTTCAGGAGAGATGGGCATGGCGCATAGTATCGACTCGCCGTGAAAACCGACAGCGCCACTTGGCCGCCAACCGTCATCGGCGTCTCGACAAAGCCACGCCGCGCCAAGGACAATAGCGGCCTGCCGACAGGAGTCCTGAATGCGCCGTTTGTTTTCCCTGCTGCTGATGATGATCTGCACCATGCCTGTCTGGGCAGACAGTCTCGATCAGCTGTACAAGGTCGCCGGCTGGCCCGACCAGCGCGCCCATTTCACCGATGCCGTAAGTGCTGCCCAACAGCGCTACAAGAACAGCCTGCCGCCTGCGGTCTACCAGGCGCTGGTCAACAACAGCAACCAGCGTTTCCAGGCCCAGGCCATGGACCGCCGGGCCCAGGCGCAGCTGCGCGCCAACCTGCCCAACCCTTCGCCTGCGCTGGCGTTCTTCCAGTCGCCGCTGGGGCGCAAGGTCGTGGCCGCTGAATTGCTGGCCACGCGCAAGGACCAACTGGCCAAGAACGCCAAGGGCCTGCCGAAGATCCAGGCCAGTGACAACCGCGTGCTGATCATCGGCCACCTGGCCCAGGCCCTGCCCGCCCGAGAGGCCGGTGC
This sequence comes from Pseudomonas sp. NY15354, assembly GCF_048068075.1. Classification (NCBI taxonomy): domain Bacteria; kingdom Pseudomonadati; phylum Pseudomonadota; class Gammaproteobacteria; order Pseudomonadales; family Pseudomonadaceae; genus Pseudomonas; species Pseudomonas sp. NY15354. The sequence goes on along the minus strand of NZ_JBLUPV010000012.1, from coordinate 97,876 downwards.
CGAGGTAAGCCTGGCGATCGCCGGCGTGGCCGCCGACAGCCTGAGCTCCATGATCCCCGGCCTGTTCGGCGCAGGTCAGGCCAGCGGCCTGCTCGATGGCCAGCGCCAGCGCCTGATGCAACAGATCGGCGAGGACTTGAACAACACCCTGCTGTATGTCTACCGCGACCTGTCCGATGCCGAGTTGGAAGAGTTCGCCACCTTCGCGGAATCAACAGACGGCCAGGCCTATTACAAGGCCGCGCTGCAGGCCGTGCGGGCGGGCCTGGCGGTAGGCCAGAGTGCCGCCGACCTGCAGTGATCAGCCAAGGCGCTGGTCGATGAAAGCGAAGTAGCGCTGGCGAATGTCCGGCAGTTCGTTGGCCAGGTGATGACGGGCCTCGGGCAGCATGAGGATCTGCGGTTCGGCGAACTTGGCCTTGAGTACCTTGAGGTTGTAAGGCCAATCCACCGTGGCGTCCGCCTCTCCCTGCACGATCACCGGCCTGCGCATGCTGCGCGGCGCCGCCTCGATACGCTTGACCCAGGCCACCAGAGCACCGACCCAGGCGGTCGGCAGCCGGCGCGGTTGCAGCGGGTCGGCCTCGAGAAACGGCAGGAACGCCGGGTCGTTGCTGTTCTCGCTGAAGCGCCGCTCGATGCCGTTGACGAAGTGGCGCAGCACGCAATAGCTGAATTTCGACCAATACCACGCGCGTGGCCGCACCAAAGGCGCCAGCAGGATCACCTGGCCATCGGCCGGGCTTCGCGCCCCGTGGTGCAGCACGTGATCCACCACGATCGCCCCGCCGGTGCTCTGCCCACAGAGGTGCCAGGGGCGAGGCAGGTCAAGCAGGCGGGCCTGCTCGAACAAGGCGTCGAGCACCTGCTGGTAGGCACCGAAGTCAGCGATGCTGGCCCGCTCGCCACTCGACAGTCCGTGCCCCGGCAGGTCACAGCTGATGACCGCAAAGCCCTGGCTCAACGCCCATTCGATCACATGGCAGTACAGCCCCATGTGGTCGTAGTAGCCGTGCAGCAGAAACAGCGTCGCCGTCGGCCGCTCCGGCAGCCACACCTGCCCCACCAGCTCGAAGCCCGCCGCGCTGAAGCCGCCCAGCCAGCTTTGGCGCACCGGCAGGTTCAGGCCATAGAACCGCTGGTAGTCCTGGCCCTGGGCCGACAGGGGTTGGCGGGCCGCCAAGGGTGGGAGGCTGGCGCGCAAGAGGTCAGGGTGAAAGGAAGCGGGCATCGGGCAGATCCACAGCGAAGCGAGTATTGACCTGTGATATTCAGCTCTCGGCGCCATCGTGGCAAGCTAGGCCCCTTTGCCACGCACAGCACGGCCCGCTTCCACAGGGTTATCGCTACGCCAGGTTCCGCGGACACACCATGCCCAGCCGAAAATCCCTGCTCACCGCCCTCGCACTGCTGCTCTGCGCCGCCGCCCTCTGGTGGGCTTACGCCAGTTTTCAGGCGCGTTATCTGCGCGCGTTCGACGACCAGACCACGTTGTTCGAGGGCAGCCAGTTGCAACTGCCCGCCGAACTGGCAGGCCCGGGGCCTATCCGTGTGGTGCATTTCTGGGACCCGACCTGCCCTTGCAACGTCGGCAACCAGCAGCACCTGGGTGAGCTGATCGAACATTTCGCGCCCCAAGGCGTGCGCTTTCATGTGGTGCAAAAGCCTGGCAGCCACGGCCAGTTGCCGGCCAACCTGGCAGCTCTGGAGGCCCTGGACACACTACCGGGCAGCGAGCACCTGCCAGCTTCTCCCGCCGTGGCCATCTGGGACCGTGAAGGCCACTTGGCCTACTTCGGCCCCTACAGCGAAGGCGCGGTGTGCAATGCCAGCAACAGCTTCATCGAACCGGTGCTCAAGGCGCTCGTCGAGGGTCGCAAGGTCAACGCCTCCAACACCCTGGCCCGGGGCTGCTACTGCCCTTGGGCCGGCTGACGCACCCGTGCCGGGTTGCCCACCACGATCGCTCCGGCCGGCACGTCGCGCGTGACCACACTGCCGGCGCCCACCACGGCGTTGTCACCGATGCTCACGCCCGGCAGGATGATCGCCCCGCCACCGATCCACACATTGTTGCCGATGCGCACCGGCCTGCCGCTCTCCAGCCCGCTGCGGCGGACCTCGGGGTCGAGTGGATGATCGGCGGTGTAGATCTGCACCGCAGGGCCGATCTGGCAGTCCTCGCCGATATGCACCGGCGCCACGTCGAGGATCACACAGTTGAAGTTCATGAACGTGTTGGCACCAATGCTGATGTTGTAGCCGTAGTCGCAATAGAACGGTGGGCGGATGACCGCACCGTCGCCGGCATGGCCGAAATGCTCGACCAACAGCGCATGGCGCGCCTCGTTGAGCAGCTCGACGCTGCTGTTGTAGCGGTGCATCCAGTGCTTGTTGGCGATCTGCTCGGCCTGCAGCTCAGGGCAGCCGGCGTGGTAGAGCTGGCCGGTCAGCATTTTCTGTTTTTCGCTGAGGGACATGGAGACTCCTTCCAGGGGACTATGCTCAGTTCGCGAATCCGTCGATGATCGGACCACATTTTTCGCTCTAATGCACAAGGAGTCTCGATGAAGCGCAGCCTGACCCTGCTGGCGGTGGTGATTGCCGCTGCCGTGGGCGCCGGTTACTGGTACGTGGAGGGCAAGCAACCCCAGCGAGCGGGCGATCTGCCTCTTGCCGGGCTGCAAGCGCCGGTCAGCGTGCGCTACGACGCGCGCGGCGTCCCTCATCTGCAAGCACAGAACGAGCCTGACCTGTACCGCGCCCTGGGCTACGTACATGCCCAGGATCGGCTGTTCCAGATGGAGATCCTGCGGCGCCTTGCCCGGGGCGAGCTGGCCGAAGTGCTGGGCGCTGATCTGCTGCCCACCGACACCTTGTTCCGCCACCTGCGCATCCGCGAGCAGGCCGCACGCATGGCCCAGCGCCAGGACAAGCAATCCCCGGCCTGGCAGGCATTGCAAGCCTACCTGGACGGCGTCAACCAGTGGCAGGCCAGCCACCCCAAGCCCATCGAGTTCGACCTGCTGGGCATCCCCCCACGGCCCTTCACCGCCGAGGACACGCTCAGCATCGCCGGCTACCTGGCCTACAGCTTCGCCGCCGCCTTTCGCACCGAGCCTGCGCTGACCTATATCCGCGATCAGCTCGGCCCCCAGTACCTGAAGATCTTCGACCTCGACTGGCAACCGGACGGCGCCCTGGCCGCGCCCCTGGCCGCCGCTGACTGGCGCAGCCTGGAACAACTGGCACGCTTGAGCCATGAGGCCCTGGGCGAGGCCGGTATTCCCCAGTTCGAAGGCAGCAACGCCTGGGCCGTGGCCGGCAGCCGCACGCGCAGCGGTCGTCCGTTGCTGGCCGGCGACCCGCACATCGGCTTCGCCGTCCCCTCGGTGTGGTACGAGGCCGAGCTGTCGGCTCCGGGGTTCAACCTGTACGGCTACTTCCAGGCGCTCAACCCCTTCGCCCTGCTCGGCCACAACCTTGACTTCGGCTGGAGCCTGACCATGTTCCAGAACGACGACGTGGACCTGATCGCCGAACAGGTCAACCCGAATGACGCCGAACAGGTCATGGTCGACGGCACGTGGCAGCCGCTGGAAAAGCAAGAGGCGCAAATTGCCGTCAAAGGCCAGGCGCAGTCCACCATCACCTTGCGCCGCTCACCCCATGGCCCGATCGTCAACGATGTGCTGGGCGCCACCGCCGGGCCTCGGCCGATTGCCATGTGGTGGGCATTCCTTGAGACCGACAATCCCCTGCTCGATGGCTTCTATCAGGTAAACCGCGCCGACACCCTGGGCAAGATGCGCGAAGCGGCCGCGAAGATCCACGCCCCCGGCCTGAACCTGGTGTGGGCCAATGCCCGTGGCGACATCGGCTGGTGGGCCGCGGCGCAATTGCCGATCCGCCCGGATGGCGTCAATCCGTCGTTCATTCTCGATGGCAGCACGTCCCAGGCCGACAAACCCGGCTTCTACCCGTTCAGCGTGAACCCGCAGCAGGAGAACCCCGCCAGCGGCTACATCGTTTCGGCCAACTTCCAGCCGCCGGCCGTCGTGCCGGTCCCTGGCTACTACAACCTGGCCGACCGTGGCCGCCAGCTCGACCGGCACCTGGCTGCCCCAGGCATCCAGTGGGACACCCAGAACAGCCAGGCGCTGCAGCTCGACACCGCCACCGACTACGGCCCGCGCACCTTGGCGCCTCTGCTGGGGGCGCTGCGCACCATTGCCCAAGGTGATGAAGAAAAGGAGTTGGTGGAGCAACTGGCCGCCTGGCGGGGCGACTACCCTCTGGATTCGACCAGTGCGACCCTGTTCAACCAGTTCCTGTATGAGCTGGCCTTCGCGGCCCTGCACGACGAACTGGGCGACACCTGGTTCCCGGTCTTGATCAGCACCCGTGTCATCGACGCAGCCCTGCCGCGCCTGGCAGCCGACCCCAGCTCCGTGTGGTGGAACCTGCGCGGCGCCAGCGAACGCACCGACCGCACGGCCATCGTGAAGCTGGCCTGGCAACGCAGCCTGGCGCACCTGCGCGAAACCTTCGGTAAGGACCCGGCCCGCTGGCAATGGGGCAAGGCGCACACACTGACCCACAACCATCCGCTGGGGGCGAAGAAACCGCTGAACCTGCTGTTCAACGTAGGCCCCTTCGCCGCGCCCGGCACCCATGAAGTACCCAACAACCTCTCGGCAAAGATCGGCCCGGCCCCCTGGGCGGTCAACTACGGCCCCTCCACACGGCGCCTGATCGACTTCGCCGACCCGGCTGCGGCGCTGACAATCAACCCTGTGGGCCAGAGCGGCGTGCTGTTCGACCGCCACTATGGCGATCAGGCCGAGGACTACATCAATGGGCGTTACCAGAAGGCGCAGATGGGGGTGATTCCCGCCCAGAGCACCTTGCGTCTGCTGCCTGTACAGTGACCCGACAACCCCCTTCCAGAGGATCCCGATGCACAAGCACTTCGTTGAAATCGACGGCGCCCGCATGAGCTATGTCGACCAAGGCCAGGGGTTCCCTGTGCTGCTGGGCCACAGCTACCTGTGGACAGCGGCCATGTGGCAACCGCAGATCGACGCGCTGTCGAAACACTACCGGGTCATCGTGCCCGAGCTCTGGGGCCACGGCGATTCCGAGGCGCCCCCGTCCACCACCACCGACATGAGTGCACTGGCGCGCCAGCATCTGGCATTGCTCGATGCCCTGGATATCCCCAAGTGTCACCTGATCGGCCTTTCGGTCGGCGGCATGTGGGGCGCGCAGTTGGCTATCGAGCATCCCCAGCGCATTGACCGCTTGGTGTTGATGGACACCTACCTGGGTGCCGAGCCGGATGCCACGCGCCTTAAGTACTTCGCCCTGCTCGATGCGGCCAGCGCCGCAGGTAGCTTCAGCGATGCCTTGCTCGATATCGTCGTGCCGATCTTCTTCCATGCCGGCGGCCAGACGGTGCCTGAGATCCGTGAACAGTTCCGCGCCCAGCTCAAGGCCAGCAGCGCCCAGACGATCCGGGAAAGCCTCGACCCGATGGGCCGAGTGATCTTCGGCCGACCGGACCTGATGGCACGGCTGGGCGAACTGCCAGGGGAGCGCACCATCGTGCTGTGTGGCGACCAGGACATTCCACGACCACCGCAAGAGTCCAATGAGATGGCCCGGTCGATTGGCTGTGTGGCGGCGCAGATTCCCTTCGCGGGGCACATCTCGAGCCTGGAGAACCCGCAAGTGGTGAATGAGTTCCTGTTGAACTGGTTGCCGCGCGACAGCTGAAATTGCCGGGGCTGCTCTGCAGCCCTTCGCGGGTGAACCCGCTCCCACAGGTACCGCGACACGCTGTCCCCTTGGGGGGAAGCTTGCGAGAGGCTGCAACGCGGCCTCTTCGGCGGCTGACTCAAAAATTTCGTCCTGACCTGGGATCTTTCCTGTGGATGCCCTCTCAAAGAGCATTCAGACAGCCTTCAGGACACCCCCAATGAACAGCGCCTGCCCACCTCTTTCGAACGAGCAACTCCAATGGCTCCTGGCCTTGCGTCGGGCGCTGGCCAAATCTGCGGCATAAACGCAAACGCCGACGCAAATGCGTCGGCGTTTTGTCTTTCAAGCGTAGCGATCAGAACGCCGGCAGTACCGCACCGCTGTATTTCTTGGCGATGAATGCCTTCACCTCTGGGCTGGTCAGAGCCTTGGCCAGTTTCTGGATGGCTTCGCTGTCCTTGTTGTCCGGGCGGGCAACCAGGAAGTTCACGTAAGGCGAGTCGCTGCCTTCGATCACCAGGGCGTCCTTGGCAGGGTTCAGACCGGCTTCCAGGGCGTAGTTGGTGTTGATCATGTCCAGGTCGACCTGATCGAGCACGCGCGGCAGCATGGCCGATTCCAGCTCGCGGAACTTCAGGTGTTTAGGGTTCTCGGCAATGTCCTTGGGCGTGGCCAGGGCATTCTTCGGGTCTTTCAGCGTGATCAGGCCAGCCTTCTGCAACAGAAGCAGCGCACGGCCACTGTTGCTGCCTTCGTTGGGGATGGCGACGGTGGCGCCGTCCTTGAGTTCAGCCAGGTTCTTGACCTTCTTGGAGTAGCCACCGAACGGCTCGACGTGCACACCGATCACGGTTTCCAGGTGAGTGCCCTTGCCTTCGTTGAAGTTCTTCAGATACGGCAGGGTCTGGAAGTAGTTGGCATCCAGACGCTTCTGGTCGACCTGCACGTTAGGCTGGACGTAGTCGGTGAAGACTTTGATCTGCAGGTCCACGCCTTCCTTGGCCAGGGTTGGCTTGATCAGTTCGAGGATCTCGGCGTGGGGCACGGGGGTGGCGGCCACGACCAGCTTCTCGGCGGCGTTGGCGAAACCGGCCAGCGACAGGGCAGCGGCCAGGGCAGTGGTCAGCAGAGTTTTTTTCATGGTGATCCTTGTTATCAAGCTGGAGCCATCGAGGATGGCGAAGTCGGTGCCCCACCCATCTATCGGGGGCGTGAAGCGGACGATACCGGGAATTTTTATTCCGTAACAATATCTTTTACTTAGCCGGTTATAACTAAAACAAATTGCCATTACCGCGTTTGCTTCTGACCCAAAAGGCCCCGCTCTAGGGTCTGTATGAAAAGTCTTGAGACGAAGGTCAGGCAAGGCGAAAACAGCCGAGGAACGGTCGGAGTCGCGCTCGACTTTACGGGTTGTAAATGAGCATTCCGAGGCTGTTTTCAACGCAGCATCACCGAGTATCAAGGCTTTTCGTACAGAGCCTAGCGCAAGGTTCAGCCCAGGCCGGCCAAGGTCGACGCCAGCAATTGGCGCAGTGCCGCCTGGGTGTGCGGCTCCCGGCTCTGGCCCAGTTGCGCCAGTTGGCGCGCCAGGCTGGCCAGGGGCGTGACGTCGGGCAGGTCCAGATGTTGCGGGAGGATTTCTCCCGCGTCACTCACCAACAGGGCAAAGTGGATGACGTTTTCCAGCTCGCGGGTATTGCCGGGCCAGGCATGGGCCTCCAAGGCCTGTTGGGCGGCGTCGCTGATCAGCGGCACGGCGCGGCCCAGACGCCCGCTGTAGATCCCGACGAAGTACTCGGCCAGCGGCAGGATGTCCCCGACCCGCTCGCGCAACGCGGGCAGCTCCAGCTGGCCTTCGCGCAGGTAGAGGTAGAGTCGCTCGTTGAAACGCCCGGCGCGCACGGCCTGGGCCAGATCGATGCTGGACGCCGCCACCAGGCGCACATCCACCGCTTGCGGCCGCTGGGCGCCGACCCGGGTGACCTCGCGGTTCTCCAGCGCCGCCAGCAATTTGCCCTGGATCGCCAGTGGCAAGTCGGCGATCTCGTCCAGGTACAGCGTGCCGCCATTGGCCGAACCAAACCACCCCGCTCGACCGCTGGCGGTTCCCCCTAGGGTACCGGCGCTGTAGCCGAACAGCTCGGCATCGGCATAGGTCGGACTGATCGCCGCGCAACTGACCGAAACGAACAGCCCACCGCGGTCACTGGCACGGTGGACCTGGCGGGCCAGCAGCTCCTTGCCGGTGCCGGTCTCGCCGCGAATCAGCACCGGCACCGGTTGCGGCGCCAGGCGCTCCAAGGCATCGCGCAGCTGTTGCGAACGGGGGTCGATGAACACCAGCGCCTTGGCGCGGATGCTCAATGGGCTTTTGTCTTGCTCGGGAAAGGTCAGCAAAGGCTGACCGAAGGTGTTGTGGATGGTCATGACGCGCTCCCGCCCGAGGCCGTTGCCGGCCGGGCGTCTAGGTGTACGTGAACGGTTCGCGGATCAGGCGCGGCGCAGGGCCCGCTGCTCGATCCGGCCTTGCAGACGATAGAGGTAGGCGAAGCCTTGCTCCCAACGCTCATGGCCGGACTTGACGTTGATGTGCCCGGCGTTGGCCAGCAGCCCCGCCTCGGCGCCCCAGGCCCGTGCCAAGTGCAGGGCGCGCGGCACGCTAACGGCCGGGTCGTTGTCCGAGCTGACCACCTGGCTGGGGAATGGCAACGGCTGCAACGGAATCGGCGCGAAGTTGCGCAGCGCATCCGAGCAGGTGGGCCGCTCGACATCCGCCGGTGCCACCAGCAACGCCCCACGCACCTGGCGCAGCAAGGCCGGACGGGCCTGGGCAGCCCAATGGGCGACGGTGATGCAACCCAGACTGTGGGCGATCAGGATCACCGGCGAGCGTTCGGCGGCGACCGCCTGCTCCAGTGCCTGGACCCAGTCGCGCCGCTGCGGTGTGAGCCAGTCGCGCTGCTCGACCCGGACGCTGTTGGGCAGGCTGCGCTGCCAGTGACTTTGCCAATGATTGTCTGGCGATCCTTGCCAGCCCGGCACAATCAGGTAACGGATCGACTCATTGCGCATGGGGACGCCTCCAGAAAGTTTGCGTGCTTGAGCTGAAGTATCCCGGAGGCATTTATATGCGTAAAGGAATAAGAAGCTATTTATTTATAACTTATTAATCATTTCCGGAGCTCGGGGCCGGTGCACGGCCCTTCGCTAGACAAGCCCGCTTCGACAAGGGAAGGTGACAGGCAAAAAAAAAAAAGGGCCATCCCCTGCCAAGGAAAATGGCCCTGAAGCACTTGCCTGAAGAGGGTTACCGGTCAGCGTGCGGTGATCACCGCCAGCTTGCTGATCCCGGCGCGTTCGATGGCAGCCATGGCCCGGGCCACTTCGCCGTAGTTGACGCCATCGTCGGCCTGCAGTTGCACGCGCAGCTCGGCGTCCTTGTCCTTGGCGGCCTTGAGGTTGGTCTCCAGCAGATCGGGCTGGATTTCATCCTTGTTGATGAACAGCTTGCCGCTGCCATCGATGCTCACCACCAGCGGGTCCTTCTGCTCCACCGGGGCCACGGCCTCGGTCTTGGGCAGGTTGATGGGAATGGCGTTGGTCAGCAGCGGCGCGGTGACGATGAACACCACCAGCAGCACCAGCATGACGTCCACCAAGGGCGTGACGTTGATTTCACTGAGGACTTCGTCGCTGTCCTGGGTCGAAAAGGCCATTTCAGGACGCCTCCTTCACCGGCTGAGTGAACCCGGCCTGGGCCTTGTGCACCGCAGGATGCACCAGCACGCGGAAGGCACTCTTCTGCGCCAGGCTGTAGAAGTCATGGGCAAAGTCGTCGAGGTCGGCAGCGGTCAGCTTGAGACGGCGCAGGAAGTAGTTGTAGACCAGCACTGCCGGCACGGCGACGGCGATACCGACACCGGTGGCCACCAGCGCTGCACCGATCGGCCCGGCCACGGTTTCAAGGCTTGCCGAACCTGCCGCGCTGATGCCCTTGAGCGCTTCCATGATGCCCCATACCGTGCCGAACAGGCCGATGAAGGGCGAGGTACTGCCGATACTGGCCACCACTGCCAGGCCCGTTTCCAGTGAACGACGTTCGCGGACGATCTGCTGACGCAGGGCACGTTCCAGGCGGTCCTGGTGATTGATGGCATGGCTCAGGTCATTGGCTTGGCCAGGCTCGCCGACGGCGATGGCAGCATAGCCCGCCTGGGCCACTCGGGCAGCAGGGCCGGGCAGGTCGTGGCTAGGCTGCGCTGCCGCATCGAGGCTCGAGGCCGCCCAGAACTGCTCATGGAAGCGCCGGTCCTGGTGCTTGAGGCGCACGAACTGCACGACCTTGACCAAGGCCAGTGCCCAGGTGGCCACGGAAAAACCAACCAGCAGCCAGATGACGGCGCTTTCAACGGATTCGAGTGGGGATGCCAATAGGCTCATGATGAAGTCTTCCTTTGTACGTCGATGGGCGCGAATTAACGAAGCTTGAAGTCGATCGGCACGCTGACCCAGCCAACCTGGGCCACTTCGCCCTGCTTGGCCGGCACGAAGCTCCAGCGCTTCACCGCGGCAAGGGCTGCGTCATCCAGCACTTGGCGACCACTGCTCTTCTGGATCTGGATCTGCCCAGGTTTGCCGCTGGCCAGCACCTCGACACGCAGCAGCACCGAACCCTCCCATCCCCGGCGGTGGGCCATCTGCGGATACTCCGGCGCCGGGTTCTTCAGGTATGCGGCGTTGGCCGATGCCGGGGTTACCGGGGCCGGCGCGGGTGGCGCGGGCGCAGGGGGGGCCGGAGCGGCTACAGGGGCCGGCGGCGGTGCATCGACCGGCTTGGGCTGGGGTTTGGGCTGTTGTTTGACCACCGGCTTGGGCACGGGTTTGGGCTTGGCTTTGGGCTTGGCGGCCAGTTCGTCGACCACAGGCGGCGGTGGCGGCTGAACCACAGGCGGCGCCGGGGCGGGCGGTGGGGGTTCGACCACAGGCGGTGCCGGCGCGGCGAACTCGATAGTCATGGGGGGGACCTGCGGCGGCACCACTGGCAACTCAGGGGTCGGCGCCTGACTGACCCAGTACGCGGCCGCGCCATGCAAGGCCAGCACCAGCAAACCCAGCGTCAGCTTGTCGCGGCGCTTGAGCCCGCTGACAGGTGTGCGTTGCAGGCGCAGCTGGCCCAATGGCAGACGAAGCGTGCGTCCAAGCTCGACCAGGTCGCCCGATGCCGGGCGCCGTGGCTGGTCGTAGGCCCTGACGGCCGTCTGGACATTACCCATCGATAAAACTCCCTGGGGCGTGATTCATGGCTGAATCATCGGCCTCGAAGGCTTATCCCAGAAAGTAATATTTAAAATTAAAAATAGAACATTTTTGAATATAAAGGATTGACGGTTGCACCCAGGCCGCGTCATTCAAGGGCTGCAGCGGTGAGCCAAAATACCGATGCCTGCACGGCATGTGAAATATAGCGACAAGGCATAGACCTGACGCGCAGATCCGGGCTGCACAATCCCTGTGAGAGCGGGTTCACCCGTGAATACGCCCGCCTATTCACCACGCATCCGCGGGCAAAACCCGCCCCCACAGATTCCTACAGCCCAAAAAAAACCCGGGACGATGCCCGGGTTGTTTGTGCGCGCGATGCTCAGATATCCGCCACCTTCTGCCAGACCTTCGGCCGGAAGAACAACGTCTCTCCGCGCGCCAGCCCCGACAGGCTGTCATGGTCCTTGACCACCTCCGCCTCGATCAGCTCGCTCTGCCCCGGCACCTTCAGGGTGACGCGCGTGGTCGCCCCCAATGGCCGGATATCACGCACCTCGGCCGCCTGGTGGCCTTCGGTCTCATGGCGCGACAGCGACACTTCGTGCGGGCGGAACAGCACATGCTGCCCCTCGCTCAGGCTCAGGCGGTTGGAGTCGCCCAGGAAGTGGTAGACGAAGTCGTTGGCAGGGTTTTCATACACTTCGCCCGGCGAGCCGATCTGCTCGATCACGCCCTTGTTCATCACCACGATGCGATCGGCCACTTCCATGGCCTCTTCCTGGTCGTGGGTTACGAACACCGAGGTCAGGTTGATGTCCTCGTGCAGGCGGGCCAGCCAGCGACGCAGCTCCTTGCGCACCTTGGCGTCCAGTGCACCGAAGGGCTCGTCGAGCAACAACACCTTGGGCTCCACCGCCAGGGCACGGGCCAGAGCGATACGCTGGCGCTGGCCACCGGACAATTGCTCGGGGTAGCGGTCGGACAGCCAGTCGAGCTGCACCATGTTCAACAGCTCATGCACTTTTTCGGCGATCTTGCTCTCGCTCGGACGCTCTCCCTTAGGCTTCATGCGCAGGCCGAAGGCGACGTTGTCGAACACGCTCATGTGGCGGAACAGCGCATAGTGCTGGAACACGAAACCGACGTTGCGATCACGCACGTCGTGGCCAGACACGTCCTCGCCATGGAACACGATATTGCCCTGATCGGGGGTTTCCAGGCCGGCGATGATGCGCAGCAGGGTGGTCTTGCCGCAGCCGGACGGGCCCAACAGGGCCACCAGCTCGCCGCTGTTGATATCCAGGTTGATGTTGTCCAGGGCCTGGAAGGCGTTGAAACGCTTGCTGACGTTACGAACTTCGATCGACATGAATCATTCCTCCGCGGCGCTGTGGCGCAGGCGGTTAATACGGTTCTCGCTCCACTGCTTGAGCAGCAGGATGAAGAGCGCCAGGATCAGCAGCAGGCTGGCTACGCTGAAGGCCGCGACATGGTTGTACTCGTTGTAGAGGATCTCCACGTGCAGCGGCAAGGTGTTGGTGACGCCGCGGATATGCCCGGACACCACCGACACGGCGCCGAACTCACCCATGGCCCGCGCGGTGCACAGCACCACGCCGTAGATCAGGCCCCATTTGATGTTGGGCAGGGTCACGTGCCAGAACATCTGCCAGCCGTTGGCGCCAAGCAGGCGGGCGGCCTCCTCCTCCTGGGTACCCTGCTCCTGCATCAGCGGGATCAGCTCACGGGCCACGAAGGGCACGGTGACGAAGATGGTCGCCAGCACGATGCCCGGCAGGGCGAACACGATCTGGATGTCATGGTCCTGCAGCCAGGGGCCGAACAGGCCCTGGGCACCGAACATCAACACATAGACCAGGCCCGCGATCACCGGCGAGACCGAGAACGGCAGATCGATCAGGGTCACCAGCAGGCTCTTGCCGCGGAAGGTGTACTTGCTCACACACCAGGCGGCGCTGACGCCGAACACCAGGTTCAGCGGCACCGAGATGACCACGGCAAGCAGGGTGAGCTCAAGGGCCGACAAGGCGTCAGGCTCGAAGATGGCCTCGAAGAAAGTGCCGAAGCCGTTCTTCAGGGCCTGGGACACCACGATGAACAGCGGCAGCAACAGGAACAGTGCGAACACCAGCCAGGCCAGGCCGATCAGCACACGTCGCGAAGTGGCGCTGCCACGGCGGGCGGCGTTGGCGGCAGCCGCTGCGCCAAGGGATGACGAAGACATTACCGGGCCTCCTTCAAGGGGTTTCGATGCGCCGCTGCAACAGGTTGATCAGCAGCAGCAGGATGAAGGAAACCACCAGCATCAGCACGCCAATGGCGGTGGCCCCGGTGTAGTCGTATTGGTCGAGCTTGACCATGATCAGCAGCGGCAGGATCTCGGTCTTCATCGGCATGTTGCCGGCGATGAAGATCACCGAGCCGTACTCGCCCACGCCCCGGGCGAACGCCAGGGCGAAGCCGGTCAGCCAGGCCGGCAGCAACGCCGGCGCCAGCACGTGGCGGAACACCTGCAGCGGCTTGGCGCCCAGGCAGGCAGCGGCCTCTTCGACTTCACGCGGGATGTCGGCCAGCACCGGCTGCACCGTGCGCACCACGAACGGCAGGGTGACGAAAGTCAGCGCCAGGGTGATGCCCAGCGGGGTGTAGGCGATCTTCAGGCCCAGGTCGGTGGCGAACTGACCGACCCAGCCGGCCGGGGCGTACAGTGCAGTCAGGGCGATACCGGCCACGGCGGTGGGCAGTGCGAACGGCAGGTCGATCATCGCGTCGATGATCTTGCGCCCGGGGAAGCTATAGCGCACCAGCACCCAGGCCAGCAGGGTGCCGATCACACCATTGATGAGGGCGGCGAACAGGGCAGTGCCGAAACTCAGCTTGAGCGCGGCCAGAACGCGCGGCGCACTGACGATGCTCCAGAACTGCTCCCAGGTGAGCTGCGCGGCATGCACGAACATGGCGGCCAGCGGTATGAGCACAATCAAACTGAGGTACACCAAGGTGTAGCCCAGTGTCAGCCCGAAGCCGGGTATGACGGGGGAAATACGACGTGACATAAAGGTCCCTGGTTGAACGCACGAAGCCCGAGAGCGCTCTCGGGCTAGTGCAGGCTTCTGAATCCTGGGGCTGCTGGGCAGCCCTTCGCGGCACAAGGCCGCTCCTACAATGACCGCGCAGTCCCTGTAGGAGCGGGGTTGTGCTGGTGTGTTCAGGGTGGGGGGGGTGGGCCGCCCTGGGGGCCCCAGGGCGGCCCCTACACGCCCGGCGCGGGCCAGGTGGGTGGGGCCTTGTGCCGCGAAGGGCCGCACAGCGGCCCCGCTTCTCCCTACCGGTTACTGTGCCTGATAGATCTGGTCGAAGACACCGCCGTCGTTGAAGAACTTGGGCTGTGCAGTCTTCCAGCCACCGAAGTCCTTGTCGATGGTCACCAGCTCCAGTTTCGGGAATTGCTTGCCGAACTCGGCCGCGACTTTCTCGTCACGCGGGCGGTAGAAGTTTTCGGCGGCGATCTTCTGGCCCGCCGGGCTGTACAGGTGCTTCAAGTACTCGGTAGCGATGTCGGTGTTGCCCTTCTTCTCGGCGTTTTTGTCGACCACGGCCACAGGGGGCTCGGCGAGAATCGACAGCGACGGCACGACGATCTCGAACTTGTCGCTGCCACCGTCTTCCTTCAGAGCCAGGAACGCTTCGTTCTCCCAGGCCAGCAACACATCGCCCTGGCCGTTGTTGACGAAGGTGATGGTCGAACCACGGGCGCCGGTATCGAGCACCGGCACGTGCTTGAACAGCTCCTGCACGTAGGCCTTGGCCTTGTCCTCGCTACCACCGGTCTTCAGACCGTAGGCCCATGCGGCCAGGAAGTTCCAGCGGGCGCCGCCGGAGGTCTTGGGGTTGGGGGTGATGACCGAGACGTCCTTCTTGATCAGGTCGCCCCAGTCCTTGATGCCCTTGGGATTGCCCTTGCGTACCAGGAACACGATGGTGGAGGTGTAGGGCGTGCTGGCCTCGGGCAGGCGTTTTTGCCAGTCCTGCGGCAGGCTCTTGCCGAGTTTGGCCACTTCGTCGATGTCACCGGCCAGGGCCAGGGTCACGACATCGGCGCGCAGGCCGTCGATCACCGCACGGGCCTGCTTGCCCGAGCCGCCATGAGATTGCTGGATCTTCACCTGGTCCCCCGGGTGGGCGGCCTGCCAATGCTTGATGAACTCGGCGTTGTACTGCTGGTACAGCTCGCGGGTCGGGTCGTAGGACACGTTCAGCAGTTCGTAGTCCTTGGCGATCGCGGAACCGGCAAAAACGGCACTGGCCAGAGCGGCAAGCGCATAACGGCGGATGGACATGGTGAAGCTCCCGATTGGCATTTTTTCTAATTTGTTGGGGGGGCGATGTCAGCCGGACTTGTTGCCCGGCTGCTGGAGGCGGAACTTCTCTTTGCGCTCGATCTGGACGACCTGGGCGTTGTGCACGGTGATCTCCACCGCACCGAAGCGCAAGTCGCGCAACGCGCTCTGGATCTCACGCAAAATGGTGGTTTCGTCCTGACCGTCGATGCTACGCACAGATGCACTCATGCTCGTTCTCCTTGGGTATGAAGTGCCGGGCAGAGGAAGGTGATTGCGCCTGGCTTGAGGGCAATCTTAGAGAGCAGTATTTATTCTGAAAAATACTGTTTAAGAATTTTTATATAACTAAAATTCAGCGCCGATTTCGAAGATTGCAAAGGGCCCTCTGGGAACGGGTTGACCCGCGAATGCGAGGGTGGAATCACCGACGCATTCGCGGGTAAACCCGCACAAGGCCGTTGCGTGTCCTAACGTTGTTCCTGCGGCTCGCGGATCTTGTACCAAGCCACGTACAGCGCCGGCAGGAACAACAGCGTCAGCAGCGTTGCACTGATGATGCCGCCGATCATGGCGTAGGCCATTGGCCCCCAGAACACTTCCCGGGCGATCGGAATCATGCCAAGGCTCGCAGCCGCGGCAGTCAGCAGGATCGGCCGGCGACGATGGTTGGTCGCCTCTACGACGGCATCCCAGGGCGAGTACCCTTGCGCCTCGAACTCGTCGATCTGGGTCACCAGAATCACCGAGTTGCGGATGATGATGCCAGCCAGCGCCAGGATGCCGAGAATGGCCACGAAGCCCATGGGCGTGCCGGTGGGCACCAGCGCCAACACCACGCCGATCAGCCCCAGCGGCGCCACGCTGACCACCAGGAACAGCTTCTGCACGCTGTGCAGCTGGATCATCAGGAAGGTCGCCATGAGAAACAGCATCAACGGAATGACCTTGCGGATCGGCCCCTGGGCCTTGGCGCTCTCCTCCACCGTACCGCCGGTGGCCACTTCGTAGCCCACCGGCAGCTTGTCGATGAACTGGTCGATCTCAGGCTTGAGCTGGGCCACCAGATCGGTGGGCTGGATGTCGCCGTTGACCGAGGCCTTGATGGTGATGGTCGGCTTGCGATCGCGCCGCCATACCAGGGGCTGCTCCAGCTCGTAGCGCACGGTTGCGAATGCCAGCAGCGGGATCGAGGTGCCGTTGGGGGTGAGGATCTGCAGGTTCTGCAGGGTATCGGGCGAGCCCCGTTCGCTGTCCTCGGCGCGGGCGACCACGTTGACCAGGTAGATGTTGTCGTTGACCTGGGTGATCGGCGTGCCGCTGACGATGCTGTTCATCACATTGGCCACGTCCTCGGAGGACAGCCCCAACTGGCGCGCCTTGTCTTGGGCGATCTCCACGCGCAGCACCTTACCGGGCTCGTTCCAGTCGTAGATCATCTCGCCGATGTGCTCGTTGGCGTCGAGCAGGGTGGCGAGATCGATCGCATGCTTGCGCACCTGGTCGATGTCCTTGCCGCTGACCCGGTACTGGATCGGACGCCCCACCGGCGGGCCCATTTCCAGCGACTGGACGTTGGTACCGATGCCCACGAACTCCTCGCGCAGGATCTTTTCCAGGCGCTTCATCATGCCCTGGCGCTCTTCGAAGCCCTTGCTGACGATCACCAACTGCGCGTAGTAGGCGTTCTGCAATTGCGCGTCCAACGGCAGGTAGAAGCGAATCGCGCCCTGGCCGATGTAGGTGCTCCAGCGCACCAGGTCCGGGTCATCCTTGATCCTGGCCTCGAACCGGTCGACGACCTTGCGGGTCTCCTCGATCGAGGCGTTCTGCGGCAGGTTCAGGTCCACCAGGATCTCGGGGCGATCGGACGAGGGGAAGAACTGGTTCTGCACGAAGCGCTCGCACACCAAGGCCAGGACGAACAACACCACGGTGCCGATGATGGTCATCCAGCGATGGCGCATGCACCACAACAGGCTGTGCTCGAAGGCTCGCCCCACGCGACCGGGCTCGGCCTCATGGGCCTTGAGCTTGCTGCTGCTCAGGATATGCACGCCCAGCACCGGCGCGAAGAACACCGCCACCACCCATGAAACCAGCAGCGCCACCGCGATCACGGCGAACAAGGTGTAGGTGTACTCACCCGCGGAACTGGCATTGAGCCCGATCGGCACGAAGCCGGCCACGGTCACCAGAGTGCCGGTGAGCATGGGGAAAGCCGTGGAGGTGTAGGCGAATGTCGCCGCCTGCTCCTTGCTTTCGCCCATCTCGAGCCGCGTGACCATCACCTCCACCGTGATCATCGCATCGTCCACCAACAGGCCCAGGGCAATGATCAGCGCCCCGAGGGAAATCCGCTGCATGGTGATGCCGCTGTACTCCATGAACACGAACACCATGGCCAGCACCAGCGGGATCGAGCAGGCCACCACCAGACCTGCGCGCACGCCCAGGCTGACGAAGCTCACCCCCAGCACGATCACCACCGCCTCGAACAGCGCGCTGGTGAAGCCACCCACGGCCTGCTTGACCACCACGGCTTGGTCGGACACGGTGTGCACGCCCACGCCCACCGGCAAGTCGGTGACGACACTGTCCATCTTCTTCTTGAGCGCGGCACCGAACACCTGGATGTTGCCGCCGGCCTTCATGCCGATCGCCAGGCCGATCGCGGTCTGGCCGTTGTAGCGGAACATCGGCGAAGGCGGGTCGACGTAGCCACGTTCGATATCGGCGATATCCGCCAGGCGGAAGAAGCGGTCGTTGATCCGCAGGTTGACGGTCTGCAGGTCTTTTTCCGAGGCGAACTGCCCGGTCGTGCGCACCGAGATGCGCTCGGGGCCCGCTTCGATCACGCCCGCCGGGGTGACTGCGTTCTGCGATTGCAGCGCCTGCATCACCTGACGCTGGTCGATGCCCAGGGCCGCCAGTTTGCGGGTGGAGAAGTTCAGGTAGAGCACTTCGTCCTGGGTGCCGATCAATTCGATCTTGCCGATGTTGGGCACATCGCGCACTTCGGCCCGCGCCACTTCCACGTAGTCGCGCAGCTGGCGCAAGGTCAGGCCATCAGCGGTGAAGGCATAGATGGAACCGAACACATCGCCGAACTCGTCGTTGAAGGCCGGCCCCTGGATGCCGGAGGGAAACTGGCCGCGGATGTCCTGGATCTTCTTGCGCACCTGGTACCAGATTTCCGGGATGTCCTTGGCCTTGGTGGTGTCGCGCAGGTAGACATAGACCGTGGACTCACCGGGGCGGGTATAGCTCTTGGTGTAGTCGAGCGAGTCGAGCTCCTCGAGCTTCTTTTCGATGCGGTCGGTGACCTGGTACAGCGTCTCGTCCTGGGTCGCGCCGGGCCAGCGGGTCTGGATCACCATGGTCTTGATGGTGAAGGACGGGTCTTCCTCACGGCCCAGATTGAAGTACGAGAAAATCCCCATCAGCAGCCCGACGAACATCAGGTACCAGACGAACGATTGATGCCTGAGCGCCCACTCGGACAGGTTGAAGCTTCCTTTCATTGCGCATCCTCGTCGAAGGTGACCTTCTGGCCAGGCTTGAGGCTGTTGACGCCGGCAGTGACCACCCGCTCGCCAGGCTGCACGCCCGAGGTCAGGACAATGCTGTCCTCGGTGCGCTCGATGAGCGCGACATCACGGAGGGCCACGGTCTTCTGTTTCGTGTCGATCACCCACACCTGGGTCTTGCCATCGCGTTCGAGCAAGGCGCTCAGCGGCAACTGGCTGCGCGGCGAAACCGCGGAGGTCAGGGTCACGCTGATGGCGGTGCCCAGGTGAAAGGCGTCCGGCGTACTGGCCAGGGTCAGCCGGGCACGACGGGTACGGGTCGTGGCATCGGCCTGGGGTTCCAGCTCGCGCAGGGCCGCGGTGGTGTTGATGGTGGGGTCCAGTTGCGAGGCGACGGTGAACGTCAGGCCTTTGTTCAGTTGCTCGGCCAGACCGATCGGCAGGTCGATCACCGCTTCCTTGACGTCGGGGCGAGCCAAGGTGACCACGGCCTGCCCGGCCGTGACGGTCTGCCCGGCTTCGGCCTGCCAGGCGGTGATGACCGCCGCGTGGTCGGTGCGCAAGGTGCTGTAGTCGAGTTGGTCGCGGGCCTGGCTCAGCGCCGAACGGGCTTGTTCGAGCGCCGCGCCGGTGGTCTTGAGGTTGGTTTGGGCGATATCCAGTTGCGCCTGGGCGCCGACGCCGCGATCGAACAGTTGCTGTTGCCGCCGTGCATCGGCCTGGGCGTTGATCCACTGCGCCTGAACCTTGGCCAGGTCGCCTTCGGCGGCGCGCAGCTGGTTCTGCTGGTCGGTCGGGTCGAGGGTGGCCAATGTATCGCCAGGCTTGACCTGGGCGCCGACGTCCAGCCAACGCCGGGCGATACGCCCGGACACACGAAATCCCAGCGTGCTTTCGAAGCGGGCCTGGATGCTGCCCGCAAAGCGCCCCAGCTGCGACTGCACCTGGGGCTCGACCGTCATCGACAGCACCGGGCGGATCGGCTCGGGCGCTTGCTCCTCGCTGGAGCAGGCGGCCAGCAGCAGGCTGGCCGGCAGTAAAAGCAGCACGCGCTTCATGGCGCCCCTCCCCCGTCCTTGGCGTCGATTCTTTGCACCTGCATGTTCGGGTGCAGCAACTGCCCACCACTGACCACGACGGTTTCACCACTCTTCAGGCCGCTGGCGACCACGATCTTGCCGGTCAGATAACGCGTGACCTCGACCTTGCGCAACTCGACCTTGTCCCCTTCGCCCACCACCCAGACCGCCGGTTCGTGCAGTGCCTTGGTCAGGGCCGCCCAGGGCAGTTCGATGCTCGGCCGGCCCTGGGCATTGGTGGTGGCGGTCACCGGCGCTCCCAGCTGCATGCCCGGCGGTACGTTGCGCAGGCCCACCTTGACCTGCACCGTGCCACTTTGCGCGGAGACGGTCGGGGTGATTTCCCGGACGAACCCTTGCGCCTGGATCTT
This sequence comes from Pseudomonas sp. NY15354, assembly GCF_048068075.1. NCBI lineage: Bacteria > Pseudomonadati > Pseudomonadota > Gammaproteobacteria > Pseudomonadales > Pseudomonadaceae > Pseudomonas > Pseudomonas sp. NY15354. The sequence continues at coordinate 77,507 of NZ_JBLUPV010000012.1, read as the reverse complement.
GGGATCGTCCAGCAGGCTGACGATGACGCCCGCATCGCTCGGCGGCGCCACCAGCAGGGATTCATAGACGTTGAACACCGCATCGCGATCGCCATCGCGGGCCAGGCTGAAGATCGGCATGGTCGCCTGCACCACCTGGCCGACCTCGGCCTGACGTTCGGTGATCACCCCGTCGGCCTCGGACACCAGTGCGGTATAGCTCAACTGCTCCTGAGCATCGGCCAACTGCGCCTGGGCCGCCTTGAGCGCACTCTGGTCGCTGCGCAGCGACGCCTGGGCGGAGTCGTATTCGCTTTGGCTGGTGTAGCCCTTGGGCAACAGTTTTTGCTGGCGTACGAAGGCCGCGCTGGTCTGGGTGACTCGCGCCTGGGCGGCGAACACTTCAGCCTTGGCCGAATCGACGTTGTTCTGCAGGTCTTTGGGGTCCAGGCGCGCCAGCACCTGGTTGGCCTTGACGTGGTCGCCCACATCCACGCTGCGGGAAATGATCTTGCCCCCGACCCGGAACGACAGGTCGGTCTGCACCCGCGCCTGGACATCGCCGGTCAGGGTCACCCTGGCGGCGAAATCGGTGGGTTTGACCTGGATTACACCGACCCTGGGGAGTTCGACTTTGGACTCTTCCTTGCTACAGCCCGACAGCATGGACAGCAGCCCCAGGCAAACGACCATCAGCGGACGCGCTACCGTCATGCAGGCTCCTTGCTTGTGCCAAATGGATTGAGGGACGCGAGTGAAAGCGTAGATCAGGCGCGGGCAACTGGCACTGACTCAGGTCCATCAAAATATCAGCACGTAGAATCAGGGATACTGCCTCCTCACAGGACAAGGAAAAGGCCCATGCTCAGCACCCTGGCCATCGCCAACTACCGCTCCATCAACCAGTTGGTCATCCCGCTGGGCCGGTTGAACGTGATCACCGGCGCCAACGGCAGCGGCAAGTCCAATCTCTACAAGGCTCTGAGGCTGCTGGCCGAGACGGCCCGCGGCGGCGTGGTCAATGCCCTGGCCGCCGAGGGCGGCCTGGAGTCGACGTTCTGGGCCGGGCCGGAGGTAATCAGCCGGCGCATGCGCCAAGGCGATGTGCCCGTGCAGGGCGGCCCGCGCCAACACGTCAAACGCCTGCGCCTGGGCTTTGCCGACGAGGATTTCGGCTACGCCATCAGCCTTGGGTTGCCCGAGCCGAGCCGGTCGAAGTTCGCCCTCGACCCGCAGATCAAGCACGAGGCGATCTGGGCCGGCCCCGTGTGCCGCCCGGCTAGCCTGCTGGTGGAGCGCAGCGCGGCCATGGTCAAGGCTCGCCAGGCGCGCCAGTGGCACATTCGCAGCCAACACATGACCGAGTTCGACAGCCTGTTCGACCAAGTCGGCAGCCTGCAGGATTCGCCGGAAGTCCTGCACCTGCGAGAGCGCATCCGCAGCTGGCGCTTCTACGATCACTTTCGCACCGACGTCGAAGCGCCAGCACGCCAATCACGCCTGGGCACCCGCACGCCCGTGCTGCACCACGATGGCCGCGACCTGGCCGCTGCCTTGCAGACCATCGACGAGATCGGTGATTTCGACGCTTTGCAGCAGGCCATCGGGGATGCCTTCCCGGGCGCTCACCTGAAGGTCGACGCACAACCTGGGGGCTTGTTCAGCCTGCGCTTTCACCAAGCCGGATTGCTGCGCCCGCTGAGCGCCGCGGAGCTGTCCGATGGCACCTTGCGCTATCTGCTGCTGGTGGCCGCCCTGCTGACACCCAGACCGCCAAGCATGATGGTGCTCAACGAGCCGGAAACCAGCCTGCACCCGGACCTGCTGCCGGCCCTGGCGCGCTTGATCCGCCATGCTGCGCAGCATTGCCAGGTGTGGGTGGTCTCCCATGCCCCGCGCCTGGTGGCGGCGCTGGAAGAAGACGAAGCCTGTCACTCGATCCGCCTGGAAAAAGACCTGGGGCAGACGTTGATGGCTGGACAGGGAATGCTCGATGAACCGGCCTGGAACTGGCCGGATTGAGCCTGGGGCTGCTTCGCGGCCCTTTCGCGGCCCTTGGCCGCTCCTACAGCTATCGCACGCAATACCTGTAGGGGCTGGCGAAGCCTGCGAAGGGCCGCAAGGCGGCCCCCGGGTGGATCAGGCCGACGCGGTGGCCTGCTGGGTCGGACGCTTGACCTGCGGCTGCGAAACGTTCGCCGCAGCGCCCTCTTCGATGGCCTGCTGGATGGCCTTGCGACGACGCTCTTCGGCCTGGCGGCTGAAGTACCAGACCATGAAGGTCACCAACGACACCGACAGCAGGATCAAGCTGGCCACGGCGTTGATCTCCGGCTTCACGCCAAGGCGCACGGCGGAGAACACTTCCATCGGCAAGGTGGTCGAGCCTGGGCCGGACACGAAACTGGCCAGGACCAGGTCGTCCAGCGACAGGGCGAAGGACATCATGCCACCCGCCGCCAGCGACGGCGCGATCATCGGGATGGTGATCAGGAAGAACACCTTCCACGGCTTGGCGCCCAGGTCCATGGCGGCCTCCTCGATGGACAGGTCCAGTTCACGCAGGCGCGCCGACACCACTACCGCCACATAGGCTGCGCAGAAGGTGGTGTGGGCGATCCAGATGGTGACGATGCCACGCTCCTGCGGCCAGCCGATCATCTGCGCCATGGCCACGAACAGCAGCAACAGCGAGAGACCGGTGATCACCTCTGGCATGACCAGGGGCGCGGTGACCAGGCCACCGAACAGCGTACGGCCCTTGAAGCGGGTCACCCGGGTCAGCACGAAGGCGGCCAGGGTACCCAGCGCCACCGCGGCGATCGCGGTGTAGCAGGCGATCTCCAGCGAGCGCATCACCGAGCCCATCAGTTGGCTGTTGTCGAGCAGGCCGACGTACCACTTCACCGACCAGCCGCCCCAGACCGTCACCAGCTTGGAGGCGTTGAACGAGTAGATCACCAGGATCAGCATCGGCAGATAGATGAACAGCAAGCCGAGCACCAGCATCAGCTTGGAGAAACCGAAGCGCTTCATGCTCTGCCCTCCATTTCTTTGGCCTGGCTGCGGTTGAACAGCAGGATGGGCACGATCAGGATCGCCAGCATCACCACCGCCAGGGCGGATGCCACCGGCCAGTCACGGTTGTTGAAGAATTCCTGCCACAGCACCTTGCCGATCATCAGGGTTTCCGGGCCGCCGAGCAGTTCAGGGATCACGAACTCGCCCACCACCGGGATGAACACCAGCATGCAGCCGGCGATGATGCCGTTCTTCGACAGCGGCACGGTGATCTTCCAGAAGCTGTTGAAGGTGCTCGAACCCAGGTCGCTTGCGGCCTCGAGCAGGCTCGGGTCGTGCTTGACCAGGTTCGCGTACAGCGGAAGGATCATGAACGGCAGGTACGAATAGACCACGCCGATGTACACCGCCAGGTTGGTGTTGAGGATCTGCAGCGGCTGATCGATCAACCCGATCCACAGTAGGAAGCTGTTGAGCAGGCCGTTGTTGCTGAGAATGCCCATCCACGCATAGACGCGGATCAGGATCGCGGTCCAGGTCGGCATCATGATCAGCAGCAGCAGGACCGTCTGGGTTTCCTTGCGTGCGTTGGCAATGGCGTAGGCCATCGGGTAGCCGATCAGCAGGCACAGCAGGGTACTGAAGAAGGCCATCTTCAGCGAGCCCAGGTAGGCCGAGATGTACAGTTCATCCTCGGTCAACAGGCCGTAGTTGGCCAAGTTGAGCACCAGCTGGATCTTGTCCTCGACGTAGCTGTAGATCTCCGTGTAGGGCGGGATCGCCACGTCGGCTTCAGCGAAGCTGATCTTCAGGACGATGAAGAACGGCAGCATGAAGAACAGGAACAGCCAGATGAACGGCACGCCGATCACCAGATGGCGGCCCTCCGGGGTCACTTTGTTGAGTGCTCGCTTGAGCTTGCGAAGGTTCATGAGCGCAGTACCACGCCGCTGTCGTCTTCCCACCACACATACACTTCGTCACCCCAAGTCGGACGGGTGCCCTGGCGCTCGGCGTTGGCGACGAAGGACTGGACCACTTTGCCGCTCGGCAGCTCCACGTAGAACACCGAGTGACCGCCCAGGTAGGCGATGTCGTGGACCTTGCCGCGCGACCAGTTGTACTGGCAGCTCGGCTGCTCGGAGGTCACCAGGAGTTTTTCCGGACGCAGGGCGTAGGTGATGTGCTTGTCTTCGACCGAGGTGGTGACCCCGTGGCCTACGTAGATGTTGCGCTCAAGCTCAGGGCTTGCGATCAGCGCATGGCCTTCGGCGTCCTCGACCACTTCACCGTCGAACAGGTTGACGTTGCCGATGAACTCGCAGACCAGGCGGCTGGTCGGGGTCTCGTAGACGTCCACAGGGCTGCCTATCTGGGCGATCCAGCCCAGGTGCATGATGGCGATGCGCTGGGCCATGGTCATGGCCTCTTCCTGGTCGTGGGTCACCATCACGCAGGTCACGCCGACCCGCTCGATGATTTCCACCAGCTCCAGCTGCATCTGCGAACGCAGTTTCTTGTCCAGGGCACCCATGGGTTCGTCCAGCAGCAGCAGCTTCGGACGCTTGGCCAGGGAGCGGGCCAGGGCCACACGCTGACGCTGGCCACCGGAGAGCTGGTGCGGCTTGCGCTTGGCGTACTGGGTCATGTGCACCAGCTTGAGCATCTCGGCCACGCGGGCGTCGATCTCAGCCTTGGGCATCTTGTCCTGCTGCAGGCCGAAGGCGATGTTCTGCGCCACGGTCATGTGCGGGAACAGCGCGTAGGACTGGAACATCATGTTGATCGGCCGCTCGTAGGGCGGCATGTCGGTGATGTCGACACCATCGAGGAAGATCCGCCCTTCGGTCGGACGCTCGAAGCCGGCAAGCATCCGCAGCAAGGTGGACTTACCGGAGCCGGAGCCACCGAGCAGGGCGAAAATCTCACCCTTGCGGATTTCCAGGGACACATCGTCCACGGCTACCGTTTCGTCGAACTTTTTTGTGACCCGGTCGATTTTGACCAGCACCTGCTTGGGTTGCTGGCCACCCTCGAGGGCTTTTTTATAGGCACCGGAGGCAACTGCCATGAGTGAAACTCCCAACAAGATTTTTATGCCCACACGACCTGTTTTGGCAGGGCGTCGCGGGTCTGGATGATTACTTGCCCGACTTGACCTTGGTCCAGCTACGGGTCATCAGACGTTGCACCTTCGGTGGCAACTCAGCATTGACGAACATCTTGTCCAGCACTTCCTGCGGTGGGTAGACCGCAGCGTCAGTCCTCACGGCCTGATCCATCAGGTCGCCAGCCTTGGGGTTCGGGTTGGCGTAACCGACATAATCGCTGACCTGAGCAATGACCTCAGGTTTCAGCAGATAGTTGATGAAGGCGTGGGCCTCTTTGACGTTGCTGGCATCCTTGGGAATCGCCAGCACATCGAACCAGAGGTTGCCGCCTTCCTTTGGAATGGCGTAGGCCAGTTTCACGCCCTTGCCGGCTTCTTCGGCACGGGCCTTGGCCTGGAACACATCACCGGAGAAACCGGCCGCGACGCAGATGTCGCCATTGGCCAGGTCAGTGATGTATTTCGAGGAATGGAAGTAGGTCACGTAGGGACGCACGGCCAGGAGTTTCTGTTCGGCCGCCTGGTAGTCCTTGGGGTTGCTGCTGTTGGGGTCCAGCCCCATGTAGTTGAGCACGGCCGGCAGCATTTCGTCTGCCGAGTCCAGGAAGGCCACGCCGCACTTGGAGAGCTTCTTCATGTTCTCGGGCTCGAAGAGCACAGCCCAGGAGTCGATCTTGTCGGTACCCAGCACCGCCTTGACCTTCTCGACGTTGTAACCGATGCCGTTGGTGCCCCACAGGTAAGGCACGGCGTACTGGTTGCCCGGGTCATTGCGCTCGAGGCGCTTCATCAGTGCCGGGTCCAGGTTGGAATAGTTTGGCAGCAGGCTGCGGTCGAGCTTCTGGAAGGCGCCCGCCTTGATCTGCTTGCCCAGGAAATGGTTGGACGGCACGACCACGTCATAGCCGGTGCGACCGGCCAGCAGCTTGCCTTCCAGGGTTTCGTTGGAGTCGAAGACGTCGTACTTGGCCTCGATGCCGGTCGCCTTCTGGAAATCGGCGAGCGTCGTTGGGCCAATATAGTCCGACCAGTTGTAGATATGCACCGTGGGCGCTGCTTGGACGCCGAATGCCAGCGTCAGACCCGCTCCAGCCATCATGGCCTTGCGAAATACGGAAATAGACAAGTGGATGGTCCTCACAATCAGTGCCTCTGGGTGACGGCGACGCTGCCGTACACGCAAAACCGGCGCGCAACTTACCTTCGCTGCATCGATGCCGCAAACAAAATTGCCTTACACACCTTCCGGGCCGGGAAACCCCGGCCCAGAGGGCTTCGAGACGGGCTTACTTGCCCGACTTGATCTTGGTCCAGCTGCGAGTGATCTCACGCTGGGCCTTGGCACCTGGGTCGGCGATCGCGTACAGCTTTTTCTTCACGTCAGCCGGCGGGTAGATGCTCGGGTCGCTGGTGATGTCCTTGTCGACCAGTGGAGTAGCCGCCTTGTTGCCGTTCGGGAAACGCACGGCGTTGGTGATGCCGGCCATGACTTCCGGTTGCATCAGGAAGTCCATGAACTTGTAGGCCGCTTCGACGTTTTCGGCATCCTTAGGAATGGCGACCATGTCGTAGAAGGTACCGGCGCCTTCCTTCGGAATGACGTAGCTCAGCTTGACCTTGTCGCCTGCCTCGTGGGCACGGGCCTTGGACTGCTCCAGGTCGCCCGAGTAGCCGACGGCCACGCAGATGTTGCCGTTGGCCAGGTCAGAGATGTACTTGGAGGAGTGGAAGTAGGTGATCGAAGGACGAATGCTCAGGAACAGCTCTTCGGCAGCCTTCAGGTCTTTCTTGTCGGTGCTGTTGGATGGCTTGCCCAGGTAGTGCAGTGCCGCCGGGATCATTTCGGTCGGCGCGTCCAGGAAGCTCACGCCGCAGCTCTTGAGCTTGGCGATGTTCTCAGGCTTGAACACGGCGTCCCAGGAATCGATCTTGTCCACGCCCAGCGCAGCCTTGACCTTCTCCGGGTTGTAGCCGATGCCGATCGAGCCCCACATGTACGGGAAGGCATGCTTGTTGCCCGGGTCGCTGGCATCGCCCACGGCCTTGAGCAGGTCTTCGTCCAGGTTCTTCCAGTTCGGCAGCTTGGAGCGGTCCAGTTCCTGGTAGACGCCAGCCTTGATCTGCTTGGCCAGGAAGTTGTTCGACGGCACGACCACGTCGTAGCCGGACTTGCCGGCCAGCAGCTTGGCTTCCAAGGTCTCGTTGCTGTCGAAGACGTCGTAGACGACCTTGATGCCGGTCTGCTTCTCGAAGTTGGCGATGGTGTCCGGTGCGATGTAGTCGGACCAGTTGTAGACGTGCAGCGTTTTGTCGTCAGCCTGAACAGCGGTAGCCATGGCACCCATCAGAGCCGCGGCCAGCAACGTCTTGCCCATTTTCTTCATGCGTAATGCTCCAGAATTTATTATCAAGCCATCTGTTCAGCAGCCAAGATCCCACGGTACAGCGCTGGGCGACTGAAACAGCCGCTAGTCTGGCAAGTTACAAGGCGCTGTTTCAAGAAAAGCAGGGCCCTGTAACCGCTTAATGTCGCTTTGCCAGCCTAGCAGACCGTCACTTGATCGCTTCGTACGTCAAATCCAGGCATTTGCGTGCCTTTTCAACCAACTCGTCGATCTCCGCGTGACTGATCACCAGGGGCGGCGCGATGATCATGGTGTCGCCCACCGCGCGCATCACCAGGCCGTTCTCGAAGCAGTGCGTACGGCAGATCATGCCGACGCCCTTGCCCTCGTGACGGGTGCGGTTCGCCTTGTCCTTGACCAGCTCGATCGCGCCGAGCAGGCCCAGGCCGCGGACCTCGCCCACCAGCGGGTGGTCTTGCAGTTCACGCAAACGCTTTTGCAAATAAGGTGCCGTTTCGGTCCTGGCTCGCTCGACGATCTTCTCGTCGCGCAGGATGCGCAGGTTTTCCAGGCCCACGGCGGCGGCCACCGGGTGGCCGGAATAGGTGAAGCCGTGGTTGAAGTCGCCGCCTTCGCTGAGTACCTGGGCCACGGTGTCACGCACGATCACACCGCCCATGGGGATGTAACCGGAGGTCAGGCCCTTGGCGATGGTCATCAGGTCGGGTTCCAGGCCGTAGTAGTCCGAGCCGAACCACTCGCCGGTACGGCCAAAGCCACAGATCACCTCGTCGGCGACGAACAGAATGTCGTACTTGGCGAGGATCTCCTTGATCTTCGGCCAGTAGGTGTCCGGCGGGATGATCACTCCGCCGGCGCCCTGGATCGGCTCGGCGATGAACGCCGCGACATTGTCTTCGCCGACTTCCAGGATTTTCTTTTCCAGCTGTTCAGCGGCCCATACACCGAATTCATCCGGGGTCATGTCGCCGCCTTCACCGAACCAGTACGGCTGCGGGATGTGCACGATGCCCGGGATCGGCAGGCCGCCCTGCTCGTGCATGCCACTCATGCCGCCCAGGCTGGCGCCAGCGACGGTGGAGCCGTGGTAGCCGTTGATGCGGCCGATGATGGTCTGCTTGTTAGGCTTGCCCTTGAGCGCCCAGTAGTGGCGGACCATGCGCAGCACGGTGTCGTTGCCTTCGGAGCCGGAGCCGGTGAAGAACACATGGGTCATGCCCTTGGGCGCCACATCGGTGATCGCCTTGGCCAGCTCCAGGGCTGGCGGGTGAGCGGTCTGGAAGAACAGGTTGTAGTACGGCAGCTCACGCATTTGTTTTTCCGCCGCCTGCACCAGTTCTTCACGGCCATAGCCGACGGCCACGCACCACAGGCCCGCCATGCCGTCGAGGATCTTGTGACCCTCGCTGTCCCACAAATGCACGCCCTGGGCCTTGGTGATGATGCGCGGCCCTTTTTCCTTCAGCTGCTTGTAGTCGCTGAAAGGTGCCAGGTGGTGCTCACCGCTCAGGGTTTGCCATTCACGGGTTTGCGGGTTGTTGACGCTCATGTGCTTCTCCGTTATCCGACAGCCGCGCTCCAGCGGCCCCAAGTTTGATCAGACGGCAAACAGCAGGAACTCGCGTTCCCAGGAGCTGATTACCCGTTTGAAGTTCTCGTGCTCGGCTCGTTTGGTGGCCACGTAGCCGCTGATGAATTTCTTGCCCAGGTACTGCTCCAGCGCGCGGCAGTTCTCCATGCGCTCCAAGGCATCCTCGATGGTCAGCGGCAGGCGCAGGTTGCGCCGCTCGTAGCCACGGCCCTGGACCGGCGCGCTGGCGCCGATGCCCTCGACCATGCCGATGTAGCCGCACAGCAGACTCGCGGCGATGGCCAGGTAAGGGTTGGCGTCGGCACCGGGCAGACGGTTTTCCACGCGGCGATTCTGCGGGCCGGCATCGGGCACGCGCAGGCCGACAGTACGGTTCTCCTCGCCCCATTCGACGTTCACCGGTGCCGAGGTGTCCGGCAGGAAGCGGCGGAACGAGTTGACGTTGGGAGCGAACAGCGGCAGCGCTTCAGGGATGAACTTCTGCAGGCCGCCGATGTGGTTGAGGAACAGCTCGCTCATGCTGCCGTCCTCGTTGGAGAAGATGTTCTTGCCGGTGGCCACATCGACCACGCTCTGGTGCAGGTGCATGGCGCTGCCCGGCTCACCGGTCATGGGCTTGGCCATGAAGGTCGCCGCCACGTTGTGCTTGAGCGCCGCCTCACGCATGGTGCGCTTGAACACCAAAATCTGGTCGGCCAGGTGCAGGGCGTTGCCGTGACGGAAGTTGATTTCCATCTGCGCCGTGCCGTCTTCGTGGATGAGTGTGTCGAGGTCCAGCTGTTGCAGTTCGCACCAGTCGTAGACGTCCTCGAACAAAGGGTCGAACTCGTTGGCGGCCTCGATGGAGAACGACTGGCGACCGGTCTCCGGACGGCCGGAGCGGCCCACCGGCGGCTGCAGCGGGAAGTCGGGGTCTTCGCTGCGCTTGGTCAGGTAGAACTCCATTTCAGGTGCCACGATCGGCTGCCAGCCTTTGTCGGCGTACAGCTTGAGGACCTTCTTGAGCACGTTGCGCGGCGACAGCTCGACCGGGTTGCCCTTCTTGTCGTAGGTGTCGTGGATGACCTGGGCGGTCGGCTCGATGGCCCACGGCACCAGGAACACAGCGCTCTCGTCGGGACGGCAGATCATGTCGATGTCGGCCGGGTCCAGCAGCTGGTAATAGATGTCGTCGTCGACGTAATCGCCGGTCACGGTCTGCAGCAGGACGCTCTCGGGCAGGCGCATGCCCTTTTCCGCGATGAATTTGTTGGTCGGCGAAATCTTGCCGCGGGTGATGCCGGTCAGGTCGCTGATCAGGCATTCCACTTCGGTGATCTTGTGCTCTTTCAACCAATCGGTGAGCTGGTCGAGGTTGGTACTCATAAATACCTCAGGAGGTAATGTGGCCCGGCTGACGATAGTCGGGCGCCGCTGACGCCTGGCGTCGATCAAGGCGGACGCTGCCTGGCCGTAAATGCCATGGCAGACCCGCGCCTTGATTCTGGATGCAGTGCTTGGCTAAAGCAAAAACCCACGCGCAAGACGACAGCAGATACACTCGATACAAGCGTGTCCGCGATACAAACAAAGGGCAGAGAAGCGAAAAGACGTGCAGGAAACTGCTACGAACGGAGGATGGACCTGACCAGCCGTCAATTATTGCGAGCAGAGCGCGCGCGCAGGACTCAATGCGTGCGAAGCCGTCGCGGCGAATGCTGGGAATACCTGTGTGCGCGGCGCAGGCAGCGCTTCCAGGTCTCGGCAGGCGGACCATGTGACCCTCGTATTATTGTGTTCTGGGTTGAGTCCGAGCTTAGCCTTGTTCATTTTTTTACACAACCACTCCGTAAAAAATAAACCACGCTTAGCCCGCGATAGCCCTTTGGGGCCAAAATAGCGGATAATGAGTTGCCCCCAGATGCAGCATTTCTGCCGTTGCTGTGCCATTTAGGGGCATCATGGGGTTGGCTTGACTTCGCCAGGTCTTTCGGATTGACTGGGCTTGCAAGCCCCCCTTGATTGATATTTTTAACAACAAAGGTGTTGCATCATGTCGGTACCCCCGCGTGCCGTTCAGCTTAACGAAGCGAACGCGTTCCTTAAGGAACATCCTGAGGTTCTCTACGTTGACCTTCTGATTGCAGATATGAATGGTGTGGTGCGCGGCAAGCGCATCGAACGCACCAGCCTCCACAAGGTTTACGAGAAAGGCATCAACCTGCCCGCCTCCCTCTTCGCCCTGGATATCAACGGTTCCACCGTCGAAAGCACCGGCCTTGGCCTGGACATCGGCGATGCCGACCGCATCTGCTACCCGATCCCTGACACACTCTCCAACGAACCTTGGCAGAAGCGCCCCACCGCCCAGCTGCTGATGACCATGCACGAACTGGAAGGCGAGCCGTTCTTCGCCGACCCGCGCGAGGTCCTGCGCCAGGTGGTGAACAAGTTCACCGAGATGGGCCTGACGATCTGCGCAGCCTTCGAGCTTGAGTTCTATCTGATCGACCAGGAGAACGTGAACGGCCGTCCGCAGCCGCCACGCTCGCCGATCTCCGGCAAGCGTCCACAGTCGACCCAGGTGTACCTGATCGACGACCTGGACGAATACGCCGATTGCCTGCAGGACATCCTCGAAGGCGCCAAGGAGCAAGGCATTCCCGCCGACGCCATCGTCAAGGAAAGCGCCCCGGCCCAGTTCGAAGTCAACCTGCACCACGTCGCCGACCCGCTCAAGGCCTGTGACTACGCCGTACTGCTCAAGCGCCTGATCAAGAACATCGCCTACGACCATGAGATGGACACCACCTTCATGGCCAAGCCCTATCCGGGCCAGGCGGGCAATGGCCTGCATGTACACATCTCCGTGCTGGACAAAGATGGCAACAACATCTTCACCAGCGAGGATCCCGAGCAGAACGCCGCGCTACGTCACGCTGTCGGCGGTGTGCTCGAGACCCTGCCCGCGTCCATGGCGTTCCTGTGCCCGAACGTCAACTCGTACCGTCGCTTCGGCGCACAGTTCTATGTGCCGAATGCGCCGAGCTGGGGCCTGGACAACCGTACCGTGGCCCTGCGCGTGCCGACCGGCTCGCCGGACGCCGTGCGCATCGAACACCGCGTAGCCGGTGCCGACGCCAACCCGTACCTGATGATGGCTGCCGTGCTGGCCGGTGTGCACCACGGCCTGACCAACAAGGTCGAGCCGGGCGAGCCGATCGAAGGCAACTCGTACGAGCAGCTGGAGCAGAGCCTGCCGAACAACCTGCGCGATGCCCTGCGCGAGCTGGACGACAGTGAAATCCTGAACAAGTACATCGATCCGAAGTACATCGACATTTTCGTCGCGTGCAAGGAGAGCGAGCTGGAGGAGTTCGAGCACTCGATCTCCGACCTCGAGTACAACTGGTATCTGCATACCGTGTGAACGAAAACGCCGCCCCCAGGGGCGGCGTTTTTGTTCGAGATCGGTGTCGTCTGCTTCGCGGGTAAACCCGCTCCCACAGGGACCGCGCCGGCCTCAGGTCCGGTGAAGATTCTGCGGGAGCGGGTTCACCCACGAAGAGGCCAGTACAGGTTTACAAGGGCTTCTCGAAGATTTTCGAATTGCGCTGGTAGTTGTACAGCGATGCCCGCGCCGCCGGCAGCCGCTCCACGCCACTGGGTGCGAAGCCGCGCTCGCGGAACCAGTGCGCGGTACGGGTGGTGAGCACGAACAGGGTGCTCAGCCCCTGCTGCCGCGCCCGGCTCTCGATTCGCTCAAGCAGCTCATCGCCGCGCCCGCCATGGCGATATTCAGGGTTCACCGCCAGGCACGCCAGCTCCCCAGCCTCGGAGTCGGCAATCGGATACAGCGCCGCGCAGGCGATGATCATGCCCTCTCGTTCGACGACGCTGAACTGCTCGATCTCACGCTCAAGCACCTCGCGCGAACGCCGCACGAGGATGCCCTGCTCTTCCAGCGGGCTGATCAGTTCCAGCAAACCACCTACATCGTCAATAGTCGCCTCACGCACCACTTCGAACTGCTCTTGGGACACCAGCGTGCCGCCACCACCGCGGGTGAAGAGTTCGGTCAGCAGCGCGCCGTCTTCGGCATAGCTGACGATGTGGCTGCGCGCCACGCCACCCTTGCAAGCCTCGGCGGCGGCATCCAGCAGTTCGCCCTGATAGTCGCTGCCCAGGCGCTGCAGATGCGCGGGCACCTGTTGCGGTCGCAGTTCACGCACCAACTTGCCATGCTCGTCCAGCAAGCCGGGTTCGGCACCGAACAGCAGCAGCTTGTCGGCGCCAAGCTCGATGGCGGCGCGGGTGGCCACGTCTTCGCATGCCAGGTTGAAGATCTCTCCAGTGGGCGAGTAGCCCAGGGGCGACAGCAACACGATGGAGCGCTCATCGAGCAGGCGGTTGATGCCCTTGCGGTCGATCCGCCGCACCTCGCCGGTGTGGTGATAGTCGACCCCTTCGAGTACCCCGATCGGCCGGGCAGTGACCAGGTTGCCCGAAGCCACCCGCAGGCGCGAGCCCTGCATCGGCGAGGCGGCGATATCCATCGAAAGGCGCGCCTCGATGGCCAGGCGCAGGGCGCCGACGGCATCGATCACGCAGTCCAGGGTCGCCGCATCGGTGACGCGCATGCCGCGATGATAGTGAGGGGTCAGGCCGCGCTCGGCCAGGCGGCTTTCGATCTGCGGGCGCGAGCCATGGACCAGCACCAGCCGCACGCCGAGGCTGTGCAGCAGCACCAGGTCATGGACGATGTTGCCGAAGTTGGGGTGATCCACGCCATCGCCGGGAAGCATGACCACGAAGGTGCAATCGCGATGAGCGTTGATGTAGGGAGAAGCATGGCGCAGCCAGTTGACGTAATCGGGCATGACAGGGCCTGTGGATAAGTGAACGGAGAACGGCGAACAAACGACAGCGTTCAAAATCATCGTCGGAACAGGCTTACGGTCACGCGCGGTCTCCTCTAGGCAGGGACGAATCAGGTCAATGGACGTTTAGCTCAAGCAATAGTGCCGGATCAATTCACGCAATAGACGCACGGTAGGCGCGATACGTGACATTTCAAGGTATTCGCCCGGCTGGTGGGCGCAGGCAATGTCGCCAGGGCCCAAGACGATGGTCTGGCAGCCCAACTGCTGAAGATAAGGCGCTTCGGTGCCAAAGGCCACTGCCTCGGCGCGATGGCCGGTCAGACGTTCGGCCAATTGCACCAGCTCGGCGTCGGCGGCCTGCTCGAACGGCGGCACTTCCGGGAACAGCGGCGCATAGTCGATACGCACTTCATGGCGCTCGGCCACCGGCAGCAGTTTTTCCCGGATCGCCGCACGCAGTTGCTCGACATCCATGCCTGGCAGCGGGCGCAGGTCGAACTCCAGGGCACATTGGCCGCAGATACGGTTGGGGTTGTCCCCTCCGTGAATACAGCCAAAGTTCATCGTGGGGGTTGGCACGCTGAACTGCGGGTTGCGGTAGGCCTGTTGCCATTGCTGGCGCAGCCCCATCAGCTCGCCCATCACCGCATGCATCGCCTCCAGGGCGCTGTGCCCAAGGCTTGGGTCCGACGAGTGACCGCTACGGCCGAGGATATCGATGCGGTCCATCAGAATACCCTTGTGCATGCGGATCGGCCGCAGGCCCGTGGGCTCGCCGATCACCGCCGCGCGGCCCAGGGGCTGACCGGCCTCGGCCAAAGCGCGGGCGCCGGACATGGAGCTTTCCTCGTCGCAGGTCGCGAGAATCAGCAGTGGCTGCTTGAAGTCGTGCTCCAGCAATGGCAGTACGGCCTCGATGATCAGGGCGAAGAAGCCTTTCATGTCGCAACTACCCAGACCAACCCAGCGGCCATCGACTTCGGTCAGCTTCAGCGGATCGCTCGTCCACAGTTGCGGGTCGTAGGGCACGGTATCGCTGTGCCCGGCCAGAACCAGCCCGCCGGGGCCCGTGCCACGACTGGCCAGCAGGTTGAACTTGCCGGGCGTGACCTGGCGGATCTCGCAGGCGAAACCCAGGTCGCCCAGCCAGCCGGCCAGCAGCTCGATGACCTGTCGGTTGGACTGATCCAATGCAGGCTGGGTGCAACTGACCGACGGTGCGGCGATCAGGGCGGCGAACTGGTCTTTCAGCGACGGCAAGGGCATAGGCGCTCTCCTCGGGCTCGAGGCCCATCATAGCAATGCATCCCACCCCTGGAACAACCCAACAGCCGGGAGCCGACTGCTGTAGACTGCACGGCAACGATGCCCCCTCCTTCGAGCCTGCGATGCACAAAGAAACCGAACTCAAGCTCCGCGCCAGCCGCGAGACCCTTGCCGCCCTGCGCGAGCACCCCCTGCTGAAAAAGCGCAACAAGTCCGGCTGGCAGACTCGCGAGCTGCTCAACCAGTACTTCGACACCCCGGATCGCGACCTCGCGGCCGCCCGCGTCGCCCTGCGCCTGCGTCGTGACGGCGAGGTCATCATCCAGACCCTCAAGTGTCGCGGCCAGAGCGTGGCCGGCCTGTCCGAGCGCAACGAGCACGAGTGGCACCTGGACAAGGTCAAGCTGGACCTCAAGAAGCTCGACGACACCTGCTGGCCGGAGCAACTGGCGGGGCTGGACAAAAAGACCATCAAGCCGCTGTTCACCACCGATTTCACCCGCGAGTTCGCGGAGATCGCCTGGGGCCGTGGCAAGGCCAAGGTGGTGATCGAAGCCGCCCTGGACCAGGGCTTCGTCATCGCCGGCAAGCGCAAGGAAGAAATCTGCGAGCTGGAGCTCGAACTGCGCGAAGGCGCCCCTGAAGCGCTGCTGGAGCTCGCCGCCGAACTGGCCGCCAGCCTGCCGCTGATGCCCTGCGACATCAGCAAGGCCGAACGCGGCTACCGCCTGCTCGAGCCCGACAGCTACGAGCTGAGCCTGCCTAGCACTGAGCTTGAAGCCGAAACCTCGGTGGACGACGCCTTCACGGCGCTGGCCTGGCAACTGCTGGGCAGCAGCCAGCGCCTGGCCGAGCAATACCGTCACAGTGGCCACTGGCGCCTGCTGCAGGACTGGGTGCAGTGCCTGGCTGAGCTGCGCGCCTTGGTCAGCACCCTGGGGCAGGCCGCACCGCGTGCCACCACCCGTGACCTGCGCATGCGCCTGGACGCACTGCTGGAAGACTGGCGTCCGCTGGTACAGGCCGGCAATGACGACGAGGACATCCGCCGCGCTGCCCCCGAGCAGTTCGGCGATGAGCTCGAAGACACCCGCTGGGGCCAGTTCTCCCTGGAAACCTCGCGCTGGCTGCTGGCCCGCACCTGGACCGTCGATCGCGCCGGCCGGGGCGAGCGCCAGGGCAAGGCGCACCTGGCCAGCTGGCTGGTGCACCTGCTGGGCGAAGAAGGCCGTTCGCTGAAGCTGCCGCTGTATGCCCAGCGCCCGGAAGACCTTGCCGAGCAACTGCCACGCATCGAGCAATTGCTGGCCTGGCTGCACCATGCCCGCCAGGTGCTCGAGGCGCCACAGATGGACCGCCTGTATGGCGACCTGAAGAAACTGCATGAGCTGGCCGAACTGCCGATCAGCGATGAAGTGCTGGAAGCGCGGATCGAGCAGGCTCGTGCCATCGATCAGAGCCGGGGCTGGAAGCATCTGCTCAAAGTCTGATAGCGCATCGTCTGCTTCGCGGGTGAACTCGCTCCCACAGGAACGGCCGCAAAGCCTGAGGCCTGCGCCGTACCTGGAGCGGGCTCACCCGCGAACGCTTCACCCGGATAACGGCAAGCTGGTCGTGGACTTGATTTCGGACAAGGCCACGATCGAGTTGACCTCCTGAATCCCCGGCACGTTGGACAGCTTTTCGAAGAAAAACCGCTCGTAGGCTTCGATGTCCGGCGTGACGATGCGCAGCAAAAAATCCACCGAACCCATCAGCACATAGCATTCCAGCACCTGCGGAAAACCGCGGATCGCCTCGGTGAACTCGGTGAAGTTCGAACGCCCATGGGCGTTGAGCTTTACCTCGGCGAAGATCTGCGTGTTAAGGCCAACCTTCTTGCGGTCGAGCAAGGTCACCTGGCCACGAATGATTCCCTCTTCCTTCAACCGCTGTATGCGCCGCCAGCACGGCGATTGCGACAGGCCAATACGCTCGGCGATCTGCGCGCTGGACAGCGAAGCATCTTCCTGCAACAGCTCCAGGATGCGGCGGTCGTAGGCGTCGAGCTCGCACTGCATTAATAATTCTCCATTGTTTGAATTTTCGAATAGATCTATCTGACTTGCCGGCAATTCACTGGAATCATAGCGAAAAAATGCCCATGCCGACGTGCCAGAATTTCTTCCTCGATGATGGAGACCGGCATGAACGCACTTGAACGCCCTGATACCCCGCAACGCACCGACACCTGGGCCGCCCATGCCGCTCATTGCACCGCACGCTATCGCCTGCAGGCCGAGGCTGAGCCAGACAGCCTGTGCCGGGTGCTCAACCTCTTCGCGTTGCAGTTCCTCACACCGCACCGTGTTCATGTGGAACAGAGAGACGATCTGCTGAACATCGAAGTGAACGTCGGTGGATTGAGCTGGCACCGAGCCGAAGTCATTGCGCAAAAGCTGCGCAACCTCGTGTGTATCGATCAAGTGAGCCTGGAAAACCTGCCACAGATGGCCGAAGTGGCCGCCAGCTGAGAGCCGCAAGAGGGGGGTGCCGCGCTCGACGCTTGCTGAGCAAGATCCAGATACTTTTTACCCCGCCTGCTTCCTCCGATGCCGGCTAGCCTTCCCCGGGACCGATCCACCCTGGCAAGGAAGCCATCATGTACACCGACGATACCCAAGCCCTCGAGTTGAGCCGGCTGCTCGACGCCCTGCTCGTCGAGCAGCACCTGGACGCCAGCGACACCTTGCGCGTCCTCGAACAGGCCCATCGCCATCCAGGCCAGCACCCATTGGAGACCATCGCCGGCCTGGGCCTCCAAGACCGGCGCCATCCCGACCGACACCTGGATCTGGATACCCTGTGCCAATGGCTGGCTACCCGGGCCGGCCAGCCGTTCATGCGTATTGACCCACTGCAAGTCGACCTGCAGCAGGTCAGCGGCCTGATGTCGCCAGCCTTCGCCCAGCGCCACGGCATCCTCGCCGTGGCCGTGGATGACAGCGGCATCACGGTGGCCAGCGCCCAGCCCTTCCAGTGCGAGTGGGAAGCCGACCTGGCCCGCAGCCTGGGCAAGCCGATCCGCCGCGTGCTGGCCAGCCCGGTGCAGATTCGCCAGTTGGCCCAGACCTTCGTTCGCCTGGCCCACTCGGTCAACGGCGCACAACGCCAGCAGACCACGGGCCTGGGCGAGCTGGAGCATTTGCTGGAACTTGGCCAGCGCCAGACCGAAGCCAGCGCCGATGACGCCCACATCGTGCACATCGTCGACTGGCTGCTGCAGTACGCCATCGAACAACGCGCCAGCGATATCCACCTCGAGCCGCGCCGCGAGCAGGGCCAGTTGCGCTACCGCATCGATGGTTTGCTGCACACCGTCTACGCGTTTCCCGCCGGCGTCATCCTGGCGTTGGTCAGCCGCCTCAAGCACCTGGGGCGTATGGATGTCGCGGAAAAACGCCGCCCCCAGGACGGCCGCCTGAAAAGTCGTCTGCCGGGAGGAGGCGAGGTGGAGCTGCGGCTGTCCACCTTGCCCACGCCCTTTGGTGAAAAGCTGGTGCTACGGCTGTTCGACTCCCAGCAGTCACACCAGGACTTTCGTCAGCTGGGCCTGGAGGGCGACTTGCTACACCAGTGGCAAGGGTTGCTGAACCATCGCCAAGGCATTGTCCTGGTCACAGGCCCCACGGGCTCGGGCAAGACCAGCACGCTTTACGCCAGCCTTCGGCAGCTGGCCACACCCCAGGTCAACCTGTGCACCATCGAAGACCCTATCGAGCGCCTGGAGCCTGCGTTCAACCAGCTACAGGTCCAACCGAGCCTCGACCTGGGTTTTGCCAATGGCGTGCGTGCCCTGCTGCGCCAGGACCCGGACATCATCATGATCGGCGAGATACGCGACCGCGAAACCGCCCAAGTCGCGGTCCAGGCGGCGCTGACGGGGCACTTGGTGCTTTCTACCCTGCACACCGACGACACCTGCAGCGCGATCACCCGCCTGCAGGAGCTGGGGGTGGCGGACTACCTGCTCAAGGCCACGCTGCTCGGCGTAATGGCCCAGCGCCTGGTACGTACCTTTTGCGGCGAGTGCCGGGGCACGGCGGCCCTCGACGATCTGGCCTGTCGTGCCTGTCGAGGGACGGGGTTTCTTGGCCGCACGGGGCTGTTCGAGCTGCTGGTCCCAAGCGAAGGCCTGCGCGCCAGCATCGGCCCCAACAGTGATCTGGCCGCCCTGCGCCGGATGGCCCTGGCGGAAGGTTTGCAGGATCTACGTCATTGCGGAGAGGTGAAAATCAGCGCGGGGCAGACCTGTCTGGCGGAGGTGCTCAGGGTCTGCTCGTGAGCAAAAATCCCTTGTATTCAGGGAACTTGCGTCACCCAGACACGATCCAAACGGCCACTCCCACAACCCTCACCATTCGAGGTGAATGCACCATGCGTCTCAAAACCGCCATCGCAGCCGCCGCCCTGCTTTCGCTGCCTGTTGGCTCCGCCATGGCCGATACTTTCTGGCGTAACGTCATGACTTCCGGCGCGACCACTGCGTCGAGCTACCTGACCTCTCGTGACCACAAGATGGTCGTGGCAGCCCAGGACGACGCCGGTAGCTTCGTCGCCAGCGAAGGCGCCATTCGCGGGCCGTACCTGGAAGCGGCGATCCGCAAGGTGCGCGCCGACAACCCCGGCATGAGTGCCACCGACATGGACCTGGCCAACGCGATCCTGGCCAAGAACGCCGTCGCCGAGTAACACCGCAGGGCCATTTCCACAGATCCATCACCGGGCCTGTGTGAGCAATGGCCTTGCTCCGTGGCGTCTTCTTCGCGGGTAAACCCGCTCCCACTGGTCCGCGCTGGCCTCTGTGGGGTTTACCCGCGAAACGTGCGACTCAGAGCCTGAGGTTATATCTCCCTCAGCGATACGCCTCCACCGGCACGCACGAACAGAACAGGTTCCTGTCCCCATACACGTTGTCGACCCGGTTCACCGCTGGCCAGTACTTGTGCAGCCGCACGTGAGCACTGGGGGCTACGCCCTGCTCCAGGCTATAGGGTCGCGTCCAGGGCGCCAACACATCGGCGAGGGTATGCGGCGCATGCTTGAGCGGGTTGTCGTCAGCCGGCCAGTTGCCCTCCTTCACTTCATCGATCTCCGCCCGGATCGCCAGCATCGCCTCGACGAAGCGGTCCAGTTCAGCCTTGGACTCGCTCTCGGTCGGTTCGACCATCAAGGTACCCGGCACCGGGAACGACATGGTCGGCGCATGGAAGCCGTAGTCCATCAGACGCTTGGCCACATCCTCCTCGGTAATGCCGGTCAGCGCCTTGAGCGGGCGCAGGTCAAGGATGCATTCGTGGGCCACACGCTCGTTGCGCCCCCGGTACAGCACAGGGAAAGCGCCGTCGAGCTGATGAGCCAGGTAGTTGGCCGACAGGATTGCCACCTCGCTGGCGTCGGCCAACTGCGGCCCCATCATGGCGATGTACATCCAGCTGATCGGCAGGATGCTCGCGCTGCCCCAAGGCGCGGCGCTGACTGCGCTGTTGTTCGGATCGAGCCCTGGCACCGGCACCACCGGGTGGCTGGCAACGAACGCCTTGAGGTGGGCACGTACCCCGATCGGCCCCATCCCTGGGCCTCCGCCGCCATGGGGAATGCAGAAGGTCTTGTGCAAGTTCATGTGCGAGACATCGGCACCAATGTCGGCCGGTCGCGTCAGGCCGACCTGGGCATTGAGGTTGGCGCCATCCATGTACACCTGCCCCCCGTGCTGGTGGATGACGTCGCAAATCTCACGAATGCCTTCCTCGTACACCCCATGGGTCGAGGGGTAGGTGATCATCAGGCAGGACAGCTTGTCGCCGGCTGTGCGCGCCTTGGTCTTCAGGTCATCGAGGTCGACGTTGCCCTCATCGTCGCAATCGACGATCACCACTTCCATGCCGGCCATCTGCGCCGACGCAGGGTTGGTGCCGTGAGCCGATGACGGAATCAGGCACAAGGTTCGTTGCGGCTGTCGGCGGCTCTGGTGATAGCGAGTGATCGCCATGAGCCCTGCATATTCACCTTGGGCGCCCGAGTTGGGCTGCATGCAGATGGCATCGAAGCCCGTGATGGCGCACAACCAACTTTCCAGCTCGTCAATCATGGCCTTGTAGCCCTGGGCCTGGGCGGCCGGGACGAAGGGGTGCAGCGAGGCGAAGCCTGGCCAGGTGATGGGGATCATCTCGCTGGTGGCGTTGAGTTTCATGGTGCACGAGCCCAGCGGGATCATCGACTGATTCAGCGCCAGGTCTTTGTTCTCCAACTGTTTGAGGTAGCGCAGCATCTCGGTTTCGCTGTGGTGCAGGTTGAACACCGGATGGGTGAGCAACGGCGTGCGCCGGACCAGGGCGCCCGGTATGCCTTCGGGCAGCGCCTGGGCATCGAGCTCGGCGATACGCAGCCCATGGTCGACGCCCAGGAAGACATCGAACAGGCGCATCACCGTCGCCTCGGTGCAGGTCTCGTCCAGGCTCACGCCCAGGTGCCCGCGGCCGAGAATGCGCAGGTTGATCCGCGCCTTCTCGGCACTTTCGATGATCGCCGCCTGGGTACCGCCGACATCGAGGGTGAGGGTATCGAAGAAGTGCTGGTTCACCCGCTTGATGCCCTTGGCCTCGAGCCCTGCGGCGAGTATGAACGTCAGCCGGTGCACCCGCTGGGCGATGCGCCTGAGCCCTTCAGGGCCGTGATAGATGGCGTAGAACCCGGCAATGTTGGCCAGCAGCACCTGGGCGGTGCAGATGTTGGAGTTGGCCTTTTCGCGGCGGATGTGCTGCTCGCGGGTCTGCAAGGCCATGCGCAGGGCGGTGTTGCCGCGCGCATCGCGTGACACACCGATGATGCGCCCCGGCATCGCCCGCTTGAACTCGTCGCGACAGGCGAAATAGGCGGCATGGGGGCCGCCATAACCCATGGGCACACCAAAGCGTTGGGTCGAGCCCAGCACCACATCGGCTCCCAATTCACCGGGCGGGGTGAGCACCACCAGGCTGAGGATGTCCGCTGCGACGCAGGCCAGCGCATGCTGGCCATGCAGTTGGTCGATCAGCGGACGCAGGTCACGCACTTCCCCATGGGTGTCGGGATACTGCAACAAGGCGCCGAACACCTGATGCTTGCCCAGGTTGTCCAGCGAATCGACGATCAGATCGAAACCGAAGCCCTCGGCGCGAGTGCGCAGTACCGACAGTGTTTGCGGATGGCAGTGCTCATCGGCGAAGAAGGCATTGCTCTTGCTCTTGGCCATCCGCTTGGCCAGGGCCATGGCCTCCGCCGCCGCCGTGGCTTCATCGAGCAAAGAGGCATTGGCCAGGGCCAGACCGGTCAGGTCGATCACCATTTGCTGGAAGTTCAGCAGCGCTTCCAGGCGTCCCTGGGCGATTTCCGGCTGGTAGGGGGTGTAGGCGGTGTACCAGCCCGGGTTTTCCAGCACATTGCGCAGGATGACGGTGGGCGTGAGGGTCCCGTGGTAACCCATGCCGATCAGGCTGGTCCAGATCTGGTTCTGCTGCGCGTAGCTTGCCAGCTTGGCCAAGGCAGCCTGCTCATCCAGGGCGGGAGGCAAGTCGAGCGGGCGGGCCAAGCGAATGCCTGGAGGCACGGTCTGTTCGATCAGTGCGGTACGACTGGCGATGCCGAGGGCATCGAGCATGGCCTTCTGCTCCGAGGCATCAGGCCCCAGGTGACGACGCAGGAAGGGGTTGAGCTCTTGCAGTTGACTCAAGGATGGCGACTGGGACATGGCGATCGTCTCTTCCTGGACCAGGTCTCATGGAGACTTACAAGTCTAGGAAGGGATTGCCGATGCTGCGTGAAAACTTGCATTGCCCGGAGGCTTCTTCGCGGGTAAACCCGCCTCCACAGGGTTCGGCTGGATCCTGCGAGAGGCGGGTTTGCCGTAGAAGACTTATTCGCCGATGGCAGCCTGGTAGCCGGCCGCGTCGAGCAGCTTTTCCAGATCGGCCGGGTTGCTTGGCTTGAGCTTGAAGATCCAGGCGTCGTAGGGTTCTTCGTTGAGCTGCTCAGGGCTGTCGGCCAGCGCTTCGTTGACCGCGATGACTTCACCGGCCACGGGGGCGTAGATGTCCGAAGCGGCCTTGACCGACTCGACCACGCCCGCGGCGTCGCCTGCGGCAAACACCTTGCCCACTTCTGCCAGTTCGACGAACACCACATCACCCAGGGCTTGCTGGGCATGATCGCTGATACCGACGGTCACGCTGCCATCGGCTTCCAGGCGCGCCCACTCGTGGCTTTCGGCAAAACGCAGTTCGGCGGGGATATTGCTCATCTGTTGTATTCCTCGATTGGCTCAGCGGTCAGCCCGCCGGTAATTGTTCAGATCAGAATCTTTCCATGGCGCACGAAGGTCGGTTTGACCACCCGCACCGGATACCACTTGCCACGAATCTCCACCTCGGCACGCTCACCCGTGGCCATGGGCACACGCGCCAAGGCGATGGATTTGCTCAGCGTAGGCGAGAAACTACCACTGGTGATCTCCCCTTCGCCAATCCCGGCTACCCGCACCACCTGATGGGCACGCAGTACGCCGCGCTCCTCCAGCACCAGGCCGACCAGTTTCTCCTGTACGCCCTGTTCGATTTCCGCGAGCAGGCCCGAGCGGCCGATGAAGTCGCGCTCGGCAGGTTCCCAGGCAATGCTCCAGCCCAGGTTGGAGGTCAGCGGAGTATGGTTTTCGTCGATGTCCTGGCCGTAAAGGTTCATGCCGGCTTCCAGGCGCAACGTGTCGCGTGCACCGAGGCCGCTGGGGGCGATGCCAGCACCGACGAGGTCGTTGAAGAAAGCGGGGGCCTGCTGGCCGGGGAAGATGATCTCCAGGCCGTCCTCGCCGGTATAGCCGGTACGGGCGATGAACCAGTCACCTTCGGCGACGCCTTCGAAGGGGCGCAGTTCGCGGACCAGCGCGGCGCGCGAGGCACTGAGCAGTTGGGCGACTTTTTCGCGGGCATGCGGGCCCTGGATGGCGAGGATGGCAAGCTCGGATCGCTCGACGAAATTGATGGCAAAGCCGGCGCTCTGCGCCTGCAGCCAGGTCAGGACCTTGTCGCGGGTGGCGGCGTTGGCCACCAGGCGATAGCCGATTTCGGTGCGGTAGGCGATCAGGTCGTCGAGGACGCCACCGTCAGCGGCAAGCAGCGGGCTGTACAACGCCTTGCCAGGGCTGTCCAGACGGGCCACATCGTTGGCCAGCAAACGCTGCAGCCAGGGCGTGGCTTGGTCACCGGCAACGTCGATGACAGTCATGTGGGATACATCGAAGACGCCGCAGTCACTGCGCACCTGATGGTGCTCCTCGACTTGCGAACCGTAGTGCAGGGGCATGTCCCAACCACCGAAATCGACCATCTTGGCGCCGAGCGCCAGGTGCAGGTCATACAGAGGCGTACGCTGTCCCATGGGTTTCTCCTTCCGGGCGTGGCGAGGCAGCGGCGGTCGGCGACGTTGATTCGTCACCTGATCTTGTTCAGGACCCGCCGCAGCGAATGCCGCGCATTGTAGCCGCAAGGGCGAAGCCTGGCACCCTCAGTGATGATGCCCAGGCCGCCGGGCTGAGCGGCGGATCAGCCCGATGACCGGCAGCAGGCCGACCAGCACCAGCGTCAGCGCTGGCAGCGAGGCACGTGCCCATTCGCCTTCGCTGGTCATCTCGAACACCCTGACGGCGAGGGTGTCCCAGCCGAACGGTCGCATCAGCAGCGTCGCCGGCATCTCCTTGAGCACATCGACGAACACCAGCAGCGCCGCACTCAGGGCCCCCGGCACCAACAACGGGAGATACACCTTGAAAAACAATCTCACACCACCAACCCCAAGACTGCGCGAAGCCTCCGGCAGTGATGGCCTGATGCGCTCCAGACTGCTTTCCAACGGGCCATAGGCCACGGCCATGAAGCGCACCAGATAGGCCAGCAGCAAAGCCGAGAGGCTGCCCAGCAACAACGGTTTGCCGGCCCCCCCCAACCAACGGGACAGTGGCACGACCCATTGGTTGTCCAGGTAGCTGAAGGCAAGCATGATCGACACGGCCAGCACCGAACCCGGCAGGGCATAGCCCAGGTTGGCCAGCCCCACCCCGGCGCGAATGCCGCCTGTTGGCGACTGGCGCCGCGCAAAGGCCAGCAGCAAGGCCACGCTGACGGTGATCAAGGCGGCCATGGCGCCCAGGTAGAGGGTGTGAAGGACGAGGCCGATGTACCGCTCGTCGAGGTCATGCCGGCCCCGCTGCCAGAACCACGCCAGCAATTGCAGCAACGGGATGACGAAGGCACAGGCGAACACCAGCAGGCACCACCCGGTAGCGGCCAGCGCCTTGACGCCGCGCAGGTGATAGAGCGCCTGCCCTCGCGGCCGCTCGTTGCCATGACGGGTCGCGCCGCGGGCCCGGCGCTCGCCGTACAGCACCAGCATCACCACCAGCAGCAGCAGGCTGGCCAGCTGCGCCGCGCTGGAAAGGCTGAAGAAGCCATACCAGGTCTTGTAGATGGCCGTGGTGAAGGTATCGAAGTTGAACACCGCAACGGCGCCGAAATCTGCCAGGGTTTCCATGAGAGCCAAGGCGATGCCCGCACCGATGGCGGGCCGGGCCATGGGCAGCGCCACGCGCCAGAATGCCTGAAGCGGCGACAGTCCAAGCACGCGTGCCGCCTCCATCAACCCCTTGCCCTGGGCCAGGAAGGCGCTGCGCGCCAGCAGGTAGACGTAGGGGTAGAACACCAGCACCAGCACGGTGATCACACCGCCAGTAGAGCGTACCCGTGGCAGGCGCAGGGGCCCGAACACCTCTCGCAGGGCAGTCTGCACGGGGCCGGCGAAATCGAGCAGGCCGACGAAGACGAATGCCAGTACGTAGGCCGGGATGGCGAAGGGCAGCATCAACGCCCAGTCCAGCCAGCGCCTACCGGGGAACTGGCAAAGGCTGGTCAGCCAGGCCAGGCTCACGCCCAGCACCGTCACGCCCACGCCCACCCCCAGCACCAGCGTGAGCGTATTGCCCAGCAAGCGGCTCATCTGGGTGTCGAGCAGGTGCGACCAGATCTGCATGTCGATCGACTGCCAGGACAGCACCAGGACGCTCAGGGGCAACAGCACCAAGGCGGCGACCAGAAAGACCGGGAGGTACCAACGGCGTTGGGGGGTGTGGGGCAAGGCGAACGTCTCTGTGCTGATGGCGACCGCTGCGCGGTCGTTCGCGGATGAACCTGTTCCCACAGGGTTCGCAGCGGTGTTCCTGTGGGAGCGGGTTCACCCGCGAAAGGGCCTTGCAGGCCCTGAAGGATAAAGCCTGGGGCTTAGTTCCAGCCAGCCCGGTCCATCAAGCGAATCGCCTCGGCCTGGCGCTTGCCGGCCACTTCCACCGGGATGCTGTCGGCCTTGAAGCTACCCCAGGCCGCGACTTCGTCGGACGGCTTGACCTTCGGGTTGGCCGGGAACTCCTGGTTGATATCGGCGAACAGCTTCTGCGCCTCGACGCCAGTCATCCACTCGACCAGCTTCTTCGCCGCCTCCGGGTGCGGTGCATGCTTGGTCAGGCCGATACCCGACAGGTTGACGTGCACGCCGCGGTCGCCCTGGTTGGGCCAGAACAGCTTGACCGGCAGGTTGGGCTTTTCCTTGTGCAGGCGGCCGTAGTAGTAAGTGTTGACGATGCCCACGTCGCACTGGCCGGCCTCGATGGCCTGGAGCACGGCGGTGTCGTCGGAGAACACATCGGTGGACAGGTTGTTGACCCAGCCCTTGATGATCTCCTGGGTCTTGGCCTCGCCGTGGTTCTCGATCAGGGTGGCGGTCAGGGACTGGTTGTAGACCTTCTTGGCCGTGCGCAGGCACAGACGGCCTTCCCATTGCTTGTCGGCCAGGGCCTCGTAGGTGGTCAGTTCCTGGGGTTTGACCCGTTCGGTGGAGTAGGCAATGGTACGCGCGCGCAGGCTCAGGCCTGTCCAGTCGTGGGACGAGGCGCGGTACTGGGAAGGGATGTTCTGGTCGATGACGTCCGACTTGATCGGTTGCAGGATGCCCATCTGCTCAGCCTGCCAGAGGTTGCCGGCATCGACGGTCAGCAACAGGTCGGCAACGCCGTTCTCGCCCTCGGCCTTGATGCGCTGCATCAGCGGGGCTTCCTTGTCGGTGATGAACTTGATCTTGACGCCGGTCTTGGCGGTGTAGGCGTCGAACACCGGCTTGATCAACTCGTCGATGCGCGAGGAATACACCACCACTTCATCCGCCGCCTGGGCGGTACCGCCAAACAGGGTCAGGGCCAGGGCGGCCAATAGGGGCTTGCGTGGCAACATCGGGGTCTTCCTCGCTGAGTTGAGAGGTGCAAATGGTAGTGAATCCCATTTTCCACCTCACCTGTGCAGACGTTACCGAATGTTGCCAGGATCGCGATACGCTCCCTCAGGCCTTGGCCAGCTCCGGCAGATCCCCGGACAGCCCCAGCGCCTGACGCACGAACAGCGCCTTGGCCTCGGGCATCTGCTCCACCAGTTTCAGCCCGCTGTTGCGCAGCCAGCGCAGCGGCAGTGGATTGGCCTGGAACAGGCGCTCGAAGCCCTCCATCGCCGCCATCAACGCCAGGTTGTGCGGCATGCGTCGACGCTCGAAGCGGCTCAATACCTTCACATCTGCCAGCCGTTCGCCACGCTCACAGGCACGCTCCAACTCCTCGGCCAGCACGGCGGCATCCAGAAAGCCCAGGTTCACGCCCTGCCCGGCCAGCGGGTGGATGGTGTGCGCGGCATCACCGATCAGCGCCAGCCCCTCATCCACATAACGCTTGGCATGGCGCTGACGCAGCGGCACGCAGACCCGTGGATCGGCACTCAATACCTCGCCCAGGCGTCCCTCGAAGGCACGACCGAGCGCCTCGCAGAAGGCTGGATCATCCAGGGCCATGAGTTTCTCGGCCTGTTCCGGCGTGATCGACCAGACGATCGAGCACCAGGCCTGATCGTTATCCCGGGACAGCGGCAGGAATGCCAGCGGCCCTTCGTCGGTGAAGCGCTGCCAGGCCGTGGCCTGGTGCGCCTCACTGCATCGGACGCTGGTGACGATGGCGTGGTGCAGGTAATCCCATTCACGGGTCTCACAACCGGTCAGCTTGCGCACCGCGGAGTTGGCGCCATCGGCGGCCACCACCAGCGGCGCGCGCAGGGTCCGACCATCGGCCAGGGTCAGCAGCCACTCGTCGCCAGAGCGGCGCATCTGCTCCAGGCGAGCATTGGGCAGCAGGCCGACGTCGCTGTCGTGCAGGCGCTCCAGCAGGCCATCCTGCACCACCCGGTTCTCGACGATATGGCCAAGTACCTGGGCATGCACGCTGGCGGCCGAGAAGTGGATCTGACCGGTACCGCTGCCATCCCAGACGTGCATGTCCGAGTACGGCGAGGCCCTGCGCCCGGCGATGCCTTCCCAGGCGCCCAGGCGCTCGAGGATGCGCTGACTGGCCGCCGACAGGGCGCTGACCCGGGGCTCGAACGGCCCCTGGTCATCGAAGGGATTGACCGACAGCGGGCTGCCGTCGAGCAGAAGAATGTCCAGGCCGCTGTGGCGCAAGGCCAACGCCAGGGCGCTGCCGACCATACCGGCACCGACAATCAATAAATCTGCGCGCATTTCCATGCCTTACGCCTGCCTCGCTTGCGGCTTGAGCCGCACATAAAGGGTTTTATCGACCCGCGCCACCAGCTCGCCGGCACCGTCGCGGATATCGACCTGCAAACGAGGCAGGTACTTCTTGCCGCTGGCGGTCTGCTGGCGAATGTCCTCCAGCAACGCGTCATCGACATGGAACTCGGCGAACACCGGGCCTTTGCCGGGTGCGATGAAATCGATGTTAGCGGCCTTGTCCCAGACGATGTACTCACGCCCGAGCCGTTCGATCAGCAACAACATGTAGAAAGGATCGACCATCGAGTAGAGGCTGCCGCCGAACTGGGTACCGACATAGTTGCGGTTCCAGCGGGTCAGCTTCATGCGCACCCGGATGCTGCGCATGTCCGGGCTGATGTGCTGCACGCGGATGCCGGCGCCCATGTAGGGCGGGTAGAGGTTGAGCAGCCACCGCAGCATGCGGGCCTTGCGGGCGAGCCTGCGCGAATCGCTCATGCGCGGCCTCGCGGTTCGGGACGTGTGCCCAGGCCCATGGCCTGGCGGGCAAACCAGCGCTTGGCCGGCGGCAGCAGGTCAAGGCCGAGCAGCCCGAGGTTGCGACCGGCCGCCAGCAAGGGCTGGCTGCTGCCGAACAAGCGGGTGACCTGATCGGAGAAGCCGATGGTCATGGCCTGGTCCAGCTGCTGGCGCTGATGGTAGCTCTGCAGCGTGGTCAGATCGCCAAGCGGCTGCGGCCCGGCCAGCAAGGCCTCGGCCAGCGACTGCACGTCACGCAGCGACAGGTTGAAACCTTGCCCCGCGATCGGGTGCAGGCTGTGGGCCGCGTTGCCCAATACCACCAGGTGCGGGCGCACCTGCTCCTGGGCTTCGATCAACGCAAGCGGGTACAGATGGCGCACGCCCACCTGGCGCAGCGCGCCCAGGCGATAGCCGAACAGGTCCTGCAGTTCACGCAGGAAGCTGCGCTCGTCGATCTCGGCCAGACGTTGGGCGTCCATCCCCTGTCGGGTCCAGACCAGCGCACAACGGTTCTCCGGCAGCGGCAGCAACGCCATAGGGCCCTGTTCGGTGAAGCGCTCGAAGGCCTGGCCACGGTGGGCTTCACCCGGGGTGATGTTGGCGATCAGTGCGCTTTGCTCATAAGGGGTACGGCGGACATGAATGCCCAACTGTTCGCGCAAGCCCGAGCGGCCACCGTCGGCGAGCACCGCAAGGTCGCACTCAAGGCTGGTGTCGTCGTCCAGGAGCAGGCGGTAGCCGCCGGCGATGGCCTGCATGGCCTTGACCTCGGCCGGGCAGCGCCAGCTCACCACGTCGGCATCCAGGCTCTGCCACAGGCATTGGCCAAGCCAGGCGTTCTCCACGACATAGCCGAGCGCCGGTACGCCCTCCTCGATCGCATCGAGGCGGGTCGCGCCGAAGCGGCCGCGGTCGGAGACCTGGATCTGGCTGATCGGCTCGGCGCGTTGGCTGATCACGTGCCACAGGCCTAAGTGCTCATAGATTTGCCGCGTGCCATAGGACAACGCCGAGGAGCGGGCATCATAGCTGGGCTGGAAGCTGTGACCCGGGGCGAAGGGTTCGATCAGCATGATCTTCCAGCCCCGCGCCTTGGCACCGGCCTGCAGCGCCAGGGCCAGGCTGGCGCCAACCAGACCACCGCCGATGATCGCCAGGTTGACCCGGTTCATGCCGCGTCCTTACGGGCATCGGCCATCAATGCCTCGATCTCGGCGACCGTGCGCGGTACATCGGAGGTCAGAATCTCACAGCCCTGCTTGGTCACCACCACGTCGTCCTCGATCCTTACGCCGATGCCGCGCCATTTCTTCGCGACGCTCTGGTTGTCGGGGGCGATGTAGATGCCCGGCTCGACGGTCAGCGCCATGCCCGGCTCGAGCACGCGCCACTGCCCGCCCACCTTGTAGTCACCCACATCGTGCACATCCATGCCCAGCCAGTGACCAGCGCGGTGCATGTAGAACGCGCGATGGGCCTCGCTGTCGATCAGCGTCTGCACATCACCCTTGAGCAGCCCCAACTCCACCAGCCCTTCGGTGATGACCCGCACGGTCGCCTCATGGGCGTGGTTCCAGTGCTTGCCCGGGGCGATCTCGGCGAAAGCGGCGGCCTGGGCCTTGAGCACCAGCTCGTAGATAGCCTTCTGCTCCGGCGAGAAACGCCCGCTGACCGGGAAGGTGCGGGTAATGTCGCTGGCGTAGCAGTCGATTTCGCAGCCGGCGTCGATCAGCACCAGGTCGCCATCCTTGAGCGGGGCGTCGTTCTGCTGGTAGTGCAGGATGCAGGCGTTGCGCCCTGCCGCGACGATCGAGCCATAGGCCGGCATCTTCGCGCCGCCCTTGCGGAACACATAGTCCAGCTCGGCTTCCAGGCTGTACTCGTGCAACCCGGCCCGGCACGCCTGCATGGCCTGTACATGAGCCTGCGCGGAAATCTTCGCGGCGGTGCGCATTACCTTCACTTCCGCCGCCGATTTATACAGACGCATGTCGTGCAGCAGGTGATCCAGGGCAACGAATTCGTTCGGAGGCTGGGCGCCGAGGCGCGCCTTGGAGCGGATCACGTTGATCCACTCCATCAGCCGGCGGTCGAACTCGGGGTTGCTGCCCATGGCGGTATAGACCCGGTCGCGGCCTTCGATCAGGCCGGGCAGGATCTCGTCGATATCGGTGATGGGGAAGGCGTCGTCGGCGCCAAAGTCGCGGATCGCCCCCTCCTGACCGGCACGCAGGCCATCCCACAGCTCACGCTCAGGATTGCGCTCGCGGCAGAACAGCACGTACTCACCATGCTCACGGCCGGGAATCAGGGCGATGACCGCCTCAGGCTCGGGGAAGCCGCTCAGGTACTGGAAGTCGCTGTCCTGGCGGTACACGTGCTCGACGTCGCGATTACGGATGGCAACCGCGGCCGCCGGCAGGATGGCGATGCTGTTGGGGACCATCTGCGCCATCAGCGCCTTGCGCCGACGGGCATATTCGGCCTTCGGAATATGGCTCATGGGCAGGACCCCCGGGGTATCAGTGCAGCGATGGCTTGGGTGCGGGCGCGGCGGGCTTGGCCAGCTCGGTGTACAGCAGCAGCGGGGCGACGCGCAGGTACTCCATGACCTCCATGTAGTCGCTCTCGCCATCCTCGGACTCTTCGAGTGCGTCCTGGACTTGGGAAATGGCCACCAGGTCCTGCAGGACTTCCTTGGCTTCCTCGGAAAGCTCCTTGCCGCCGGCATTGAGGCCGAAACCTGTGATGAAGCCCTGGCACCATTGGCCCAGCGCGGTGGCACGCTCGGTCAGCGGGGCGTCGTCGCCCGGCAACAGCAGGACGATGGCGATGTCCTCGCCAGTGAGTTCGGCCTTGACCATTTCCTGCAGGCCGAGCAAGGCGGCGCGCACGGCGTCCACGGGCTCGTTCTCCAGCGCACCGGCGGCGTCGGCCAGCCAGGAATCGGCGTCGAAGCCCGCGCCGGCGCAGCTGCGACCGATCAGCAGGCCGTGCAGTTCGGCCGGGGAGGCAGGATGGCCATTGCTGGAAAGCAGCGTGGCGAAGGCGGTGTAGGGCGATTGGGTATTGGGCATGGGCAGCTAGGCGCCAGGCGGCGCAATGACTAGAATGAAGACCTTGTATCCTAGCACCGGCAGGCGCGCCAAGACCATCCGCACTGGCTGTACCGCCCCCGGAAGAGGCATGATCGCCAGGCAGTCAACGAGGGAGCGAATCGAGTGCAACCCATGCCAGAGAACGACCTGCAAGCGCTGATGAGCCGATTCGAGTTGCTGATCGAGCGTGTCGAGCAACTAAAACGGCAAAATGCACTCCTACTAGCGCAGGAAAAATCCTGGCGCGAGGAGCGCGCCCACCTCATCGAAAAGAACGAGATCGCAAGGCGCAAGGTCGAGTCGATGATTTTACGCCTCAAGGCCCTGGAGCAAGACTCATGAGTTCAAGCAATAGCGTCACCGTCCAGATCCTCGACAAGGAATACTCGATCATCTGCCCGCCGGAAGAACGCAACAACCTGGTCAGCGCCGCACGCTACCTGGATGGCAAGATGCGCGAGATCCGCAGCAGCGGCAAGGTGATCGGTGCAGACCGCATCGCGGTCATGGCAGCCCTGAACATCACCCACGAACTGCTGCACCGCCAGGAGCGTCCGGATGTTGCCACCAGCGGCACCACACGCGAGCAAGTGCGTGACCTGCTGGAGCGGGTCGACCAGGCGTTGTCCGACGACGCGGATACCAAAATCGGCTGAGATTGGTATACTGGCGCCACTCCCTGGGGGATGCGCCAGTCGGTTATGTCCCTGAGCCGATACGCACAACCACGGGGGTTGCACGCTGGGGCCGGTGTGCATGTCCGCCCGACGGAAAGCCTTAACGCCCCCTGCAATCTCCACCTTGAACTTTCGGGTTCAAGGGCTACACCGATAGCGGTCTTGTCGGGGAGCCTGAATTCTTTCTTGTCCGCCTGCCCTGGCGGGCAAATCGTCCGGTCGCCACGGCGGCCGGCACATCTGGGAACGCCTGTGCCATGACCGACACCGCGCCGCTCACCCGCCCTCAACTACGCCGCCTGCTGCGCAACGCTCGCCGCGCACTGACTCCCGCCCAACAACGTCAAGCCTCCCTCGGCCTGTACCGCCAGTTGGCCCAGCATCCGTTGTTCCGCCGCGCCCGGCACATTGCCCTGTACCTGCCCAATGACGGCGAGATCGATCCACGCCTGTTGCTGCGCGAGGCCCAGCGACGCGGCAAGCGCATCTATCTGCCGGTGCTGCACGCCTGGCCGCGTACGCGCATGGTGTTCCAGCGTTTCGAGCGCGGCGAGAAGCTGCGCCCCAACCGCTTCCGCATCCCTGAGCCTGTGGTCGAACGCAAACGCCAGCGGCCGATCTGGTCATTGGACCTGATCCTGCTGCCCTTGGTGGGGTTCGACGAGGTGGGGGGGCGCCTGGGCATGGGTGGCGGCTTCTATGACCGCAGCCTGGCCTACCAGGCGCGCCGCAAGGCATGGAAAAAACCGCTACTGCTGGGATTGGCCCATGAATGCCAAAAGGTGGAGCGGCTGGCTCAGGCCAGTTGGGATGTTCCGCTCAAGGGGACGGTCTCGGACCGTGGCTGGTACCTGGCGCCGGCTTGAGCGGCGCCCGAGGCCAGATCAGCGCTGCGGCTGGACGGGATCGACCGGCATCTGGTAGGCGGCGTCCACCTTGCGCTCAAGGAAACTCTGCGCATAACCGGTGGTGACGACGCCCAGGCCAAAGATAAAGACCAGGATCCAGAGCAGGTCCGGTTTGCGTTGGTTCATTGATGATTGCCCCCCTAGGCAAACAGTCAGGCTCGGCAACCTTCTTGGTGCTGCCGGAGCGTCAAGCTTAAAATCGGCGCATTTTCCGACAACCTGAGTCGACACGCAAACGTTGACGCCAACCGACTGTCGGTTAAATGCCTCAGGTTATTTCAAACTTTTTCAGGAGCCTCACCCATGGCCTATTGGCTGATGAAATCCGAGCCCGACGAGCTCTCCATCGAAGCCCT
This sequence comes from Pseudomonas sp. NY15354, assembly GCF_048068075.1. Lineage (NCBI taxonomy): Bacteria > Pseudomonadati > Pseudomonadota > Gammaproteobacteria > Pseudomonadales > Pseudomonadaceae > Pseudomonas > Pseudomonas sp. NY15354. The sequence goes on along the minus strand of NZ_JBLUPV010000012.1, from coordinate 43,092 downwards.
GGCAGGCCTCGGACAGGCACGCTGGGATGGGGTGCGCAACTATCAGGCGCGTAATTTCCTGCGGGCCATGAGCGTGGGCGACGAGTTCTTCTTCTATCACTCCAGTTGCCCGCAGCCGGGCATTGCCGGCATCGCGCGCATTACCGCTGCGGCCTATCCCGACCCCACCGCACTCGACCCCGAGAGCCACTATTACGACGCCAAGGCCAATGCCGAAAAGAACCCCTGGAGCGCCGTGGACGTGGCCCATGTGAAGACCTTCCGCCAGGTGCTGGGCCTCGGGATGCTCAAACAGCAGACCGCGCTCGATGAGCTGCCGCTGGTGCAAAAAGGCAGCCGGTTGTCGGTGATGCCAGTCACGGCTGAGCAATGGGCGGCGATTTTAGCGCTGGCTGCCTGACAGCCGTCCAGGGGGCCGTGCGGCGGCCCTTCGCGGGTAAACCCGCAGGGCCGGCGGTGATTCTTGGGAGAGCGGGTTTACCGGCGAAACATCACTGTTTGTACGGTCACTGCACAATCAGGTTATTGAACAGCAGATCCTCGACGATGGGCTTGCCTTCTTCGGCCTCCATCACCTGCTGAACCTGCTTGAGCGCCTCCTGGCGCAGTTTTTCCTTGGCCTCGACATTGCTCATGTTGTCCACGCCCTGCTGGGTGAACAGTGCCACCAGCTGGTTGCGAATCAGCGGCTCATGGTGCTTGACCGCAGCGGCCGCAGCATCACCGGTGACGCGCAGGGCCACGTCGGCCTTGTACACCCGCAGCTTGGGGCTGCCGTCGAGGGCATAGTTGCCGACGAAAGGTGGGCTCAGGCTGATGTAGGACACTTTGGGCTCTCCTTCCTTGGCTTCCTCGGCCAGGGCCGCCACCGGCAACAACAGGGCCAGCATCATCAAGATCCACGCTTTCACGAATTCACTCCTCAATACAGTTGGCGCCAGCTTACCCAGCACATCGCTCAAACCCAAGCCCGGGCTTATGCCGCCCCATCAGGGTGAGGCATGCTCGTTGACCCGACCTGCGCCGCTCCTACACTTATCGGCCAACGCACGCAAAGGAATAGCCCCGATGAAAGCAGTGTTGTGCAAAACCCTTGGCCCTGCGCAAAACCTGGTGCTGGAGGAGGTCGCAAGCCCGGTACCGAAAAAGAACGAGATCCTGCTGGACGTTCAGGCCGCGGGTGTCAATTTTCCCGACACCTTGATCATCGAGGGCAAGTACCAGTTCCAGCCACCGCTGCCTTTCTCACCCGGTGGCGAAGCGGCGGGAGTCGTGGCAGCGGTTGGGGAGAAGGCCGGCGCCTTCACGGTCGGTGACCGGGTCATGGCGCTGACCGGCTGGGGCGCCTTCGCCGAGCAAGTCGCTGTGCCCTTCTATAACGTACTGACGATTCCCGCATCGATGGACTTCGCCACCGCCGCAGCGTTCGGCATGACCTATGGCACCTCGATGCATGCCCTGCGCCAACGTGGCCAGCTCAAAGCCGGCGAAACCCTGCTGGTGCTGGGCGCGTCCGGTGGTGTGGGGTTGGCCGCAGTGGAGATCGGCAAGGCCATGGGCGCCCGGGTGATCGCCGCGGCCAGCAGCGCCGAGAAGCTCGCAGTAGCCAAGGCCGCAGGGGCCGACGAGTTGATCGACTATGGCCAGGCCAGCCTGAAGGATGAAATCAAGCGCCTGACTGGGGGCCAGGGCGTGGATGTGGTCTACGACCCTGTGGGTGGCGAACTGTTCGAGCAGGCAGTACGCGGTTTGGCCTGGAACGGCCGACTGCTGGTGGTGGGCTTTGCCAGCGGAACCATCCCGCAGTTGTCCGTGAATCTGGCGCTGCTCAAGGGCGCTGCGGTGCTGGGCGTGTTCTGGGGTGCTTTCGCCCAGCGCCAGCCCGAGGACAACGCTGCCAACTTCCGTCAGCTGTTTGCCTGGCATGCCGAGGGCAAGCTCAGGCCACTGGTGTCGCAGACCTACACGCTGGCAGAGGCCGGAGTGGCCATCGAGCAATTGGCGCAGCGAAAGGCCGTGGGCAAGTTGGTGGTGCTAACCCGATAAAAGACACGCCACCGGCTTTTCCCTACACCTCACGCAGGTTATGGCACCTGCGGAACCGTGCTTCCAGATTGCGATCGGGCATCTGATGACTGCGCAAGGCGTTGAGTGTCTGCTCGACATAGTCCCGCGTACTGCCATAACGCCCCTTGGCGCTGGCCAGGATCTGGCTGAGCAAGGAGTCCGGCAGGTTGCCGGCGTAGCATGGCAGATGCCGCTCCAGTACAAAGCCCAGGGCCTGCACCTTGCTGCCGTCGCTCAACCGGCAATGGAGCCAGTGCGGCCGGTAGGCCGGGTATGGCATTTCGCGTTGCCACAGGGCCATCAGCGAGTCATCCAGGTTGCTTTCGTCCAGGCGGTAGGCAAAACCGCTGCACGAGCCACCCCGGTCCAAGCCGAACACCAGCCCCGGACAATCGGGCGTACCACGGTGCTCGTGGGACCACAGATACAGGCCCCTGTGATATCCATGCACCCGCGCCCGCTGGCGCTCCACCGAATTGCATTCTGGCCGCCAAATCAGTGAGCCATAGGCGAACAGCCACACCGGCCCACCTTCATGGCGCGACATGGTCAATTTCATGGAGTGATGCAACTGTTCATCGGTCAACTGCTGACCGAAATCCAGCGAAGGAGGATATGTCACCTGCCACGACGAACTTTCAAGTGCCGACATCATGCTGCCGCCATTATTCCCCGTAAACTACCGAAGGCTGTCACTGTAAAAGTCGTGACGCCTCGCTGGAATTACCGTACGGCAGAAAGTGTCTTGAGTTCAAGCCAAAATTCTTGCGTGAGCCCAGTATTCATCTGCCTTTGCGGATAACCGACAGGTATTGTTCCGAGTATAGTGAAAGTTATTAACCACGGCGGCAACAATGTGCGCCTTATAATACGGGCGCCACACTCTTGTTATTAAAAACGGCCCACCCTTGCGGTGAGCCGTGCTGTTTCAGGCCCGCGGCGCGTAGGCGAAAACATCGGCGCGCATGCGGTGCGCGTCCATGCCGGCCTCGACCAGCGCATCCAGGGTGGCATAAACCATGTTGGGCGAGCCGCTGGCGTAGACGTGGACCTGGTTCAGGTCCTCGATGTCTTCGCAGACCGCTTCATGCAACAGCCCACAGCGCCCTTCCCAACCGCATAGATCACTCACCACCTTGTGCAAGAACAGGTTCGGCAAATGCTCCCACTCGGGCCAGTGCTCGATCTGGTAGAAGTCTTCGGGCCGACGTACGCCCCAATACAGGTGAACCGGGTGCTTGAAACCCTGGGCACGGCAATGCTCGATCAGGCTATGCATCTGGCCCATACCGGTACCGGCGGCGATCAGCACCAGCGGCCCGTCCGGCAATTCGGCCAGGTGCGCGTCACCGAACGGCAACTCGATACGTGCCACGCCATCGCGCTGCAGTTGGCTGATCAGTTGTCGCGCGCTGTTCTCCCGCACCAGCACATGCAGCTCCAGGTCACGTCCGCCATGGGGGGCCGATGCCAGGGAGAAGGCCGCCTTGTCGGCCCCTTCTCGCTCGATCATCAGGTACTGTCCGGCGTGATAGCGCGGCGGCTTGCCCGCAGGCGCGCGCAGGCGCACGCGCCAGACGTCGCCACCGACCTCGACGCACTCACTCAAGGTGCAAGCCAGCTTGCGCACCGGCAATTCACCCAGGGCCAGCACACCATCCCAGAGCACCACGCAGTCCTCCAGCGGCTCGGCGATGCAGGTGAACAGCTCGCCATGATCGCGAACCTCACCCTCCTGACGCACCCGCCCTTCCACCAGCAGCGCGGCGCAAACGTGGCAATTGCCGTTGCGGCAGCTGTTGGGGCAGTCATAACCCAGACGCCGGGCCGCATCCAGAATCCGTTCTCCGGGCTCGACGGCCAGTACCGCTCCGGACGGCTGCAACGTTACCTGCATCAATCTATTCCCAACTGATCCCACAGCTCATCGATACGGCGGGTGACGGCCTCGTCCTTGACGATGGCACGCCCCCATTCGCGTGTAGTCTCGCCCGGCCACTTGTGCGTGGCGTCCAGGCCCATCTTCGACCCCAGGCCCGATACCGGCGACGCGAAGTCGAGGTAGTCGATCGGCGTGTTGTCGATCATCACCGTATCACGCTTGGGGTCCATGCGCGTGGTGATGGCCCAGATCACGTCGTTCCAGTCGCGGGCGTTGATGTCGTCGTCGGTGACAATAACGAACTTGGTGTACATGAACTGTCGCAGGAACGACCACACACCCAGCATCACGCGCTTGGCGTGCCCTGGATACTGCTTTTTCATGGTCACCACCGCCATGCGGTACGAACAGCCTTCCGGCGGCAGGTAGAAATCGACGATCTCCGGGAACTGCTTCTGCAGGATCGGCACGAACACTTCGTTCAGCGCCACGCCCAGGATCGCCGGCTCATCGGGCGGACGACCGGTGTAGGTGCTGTGGTAGATCGGTGTTTGCCGATGGGTGATGCGCTCGACGGTGAAGACCGGGAAGCTGTCCACCTCATTGTAGTAACCGGTGTGGTCGCCGTACGGACCTTCCGGTGCCATTTCACTCGGGTGGATCACCCCTTCGAGAATGATCTCGGCGGTGGCCGGTACCTGAAGGTCGCTGCCACGGCATTTGACCAGCTCTGTGCGGTTGCCGCGCAGAAGACCTGCGAAGGCGTATTCGGAAAGGGTGTCCGGCACGGGCGTCACGGCGCCGAGAATGGTCGCCGGATCCGCGCCCAGGGCGACGGCCACGGGGAATGGCTGGCCGGGGTGCTTCTCGCACCATTCACGGTAGTCCAGGGCGCCACCACGGTGGCTCAGCCAACGCATGATGACCTTGTTGCGGCCAATCAGCTGCTGACGGTAGATGCCGAGGTTCTGGCGATCCTTGTTGGGGCCGCGGGTGACGGTCAGGCCCCAGGTGATCAGCGGGGCCACATCGCCCGGCCAGCAGTGCTGGATCGGCAGTTGGGTGAGGTCGACGTCTTCACCCTCGACCACAACCTCTTGGCACACCGCGTCCTTGACCACCTTGGGCGCCATGGACACGACTTTCTTGAAGATCGGCAGCTTGGACCAGGCGTCCTTGAGGCCTTTCGGCGGCTCGGGCTCCTTGAGGAAGGCCAGCAGCTTGCCGATTTCACGCAGTTCATCGACCGATTCGGCGCCCATGCCCATGGCCACGCGCTCCGGCGTCCCGAACAGGTTGCCCAGCACAGGCATGTCGAAGCCGGTGGGCTTTTCGAACAGCAGCGCCGGGCCCTTGGCACGCAGGGTGCGGTCGCAGACTTCGGTCATTTCCAGGATGGGAGAGATCGGAACCTGGATGCGCTTTAGTTCACCGCGCTGTTCCAGGCCACGGATGAAGTCGCGCAAGTCGCGATACTGCATGCAGGAGCCTCGTGTTGGCCGTATCGGTCGGGGTTGCAGAGTGTAGCGCCGTTCAAGGCTTTGTTGGGGGCAAAAATGACTTGGGGCCGCTTCGCGTCCCATCACGGGACAAGCCCGCGCCTACAAGGATCACGTTGACCTCCGTAGGCGCGGGCTTGTCCCGCGATGGACTGCGCAGCAGCCCCATTCAATAGCCGTCGCGAAGACTTACTTACGCTTCATCGACAGGAAGAACTCATCGTTGGTCTTGGTTTGCTTGAGCTTGTCGACCAGGAACTCGATGGCGGCGACTTCGTCCATCGGGTGCAGCAGCTTGCGCAGGATCCACATGCGCTGCAGCTCGTCGTCGGCGGTCAGCAGCTCTTCGCGACGGGTACCGGACTTATTGATGTTGATGGCCGGGAACACACGCTTCTCGGCGATGCGGCGGTCCAGCGGCAGCTCCATGTTGCCGGTGCCCTTGAACTCTTCGTAGATCACTTCATCCATCTTCGAGCCGGTTTCGACCAGCGCGGTGGCGATGATGGTCAGCGAGCCGCCTTCCTCGATATTACGGGCAGCACCGAAGAAGCGCTTTGGCTTTTCCAGGGCGTGGGCGTCGACACCACCGGTCAGCACCTTGCCGGAGCTCGGGATCACGGTGTTGTAGGCACGTGCCAGACGGGTGATGGAGTCGAGCAGGATGACCACGTCCTTCTTGTGCTCGACCAGGCGCTTGGCCTTTTCGATGACCATCTCGGCGACCTGCACGTGACGGGTCGGCGGTTCGTCGAAGGTCGAGGCAACCACTTCGCCGCGCACGGTGCGCTGCATTTCGGTCACTTCTTCCGGACGCTCGTCGATCAGCAGGACGATCAGGTGGCACTCGGGGTTGTTACGGGTAATGTTGGCCGCGATGTTCTGCAGCATGATGGTCTTGCCCGCTTTCGGCGGAGCGACGATCAGGCCGCGCTGGCCTTTGCCGATCGGAGCGCACAGGTCGATGACGCGGCCGGTGAGGTCTTCGGTGGAGCCGTTACCGGCTTCCATCTTGAGGCGCTCGTTCGGGAACAGCGGCGTCAGGTTTTCAAACAGAATCTTGTTCTTCGCGTTTTCCGGGCGGTCGAAGTTGATGGTATCGACTTTCAGCAGGGCGAAGTAACGCTCCCCTTCCTTCGGCGGACGGATCTTGCCGACGATGGTGTCACCGGTGCGCAGGTTGAAGCGACGGATCTGGCTGGGCGAGACGTAGATATCGTCAGGGCCGGCCAGGTAAGAGGCATCCGCCGAACGCAGGAAACCGAAACCATCCTGGAGAATCTCCAGCACGCCGTCACCCGAGATCTCTTCGCCGCTTTTCGCATGCTTCTTCAGCAGGGCGAAAATCACGTCCTGTTTGCGCGAACGGGCCATGTTTTCGATGCCCATCTGTTCGGCCATTTCCAAAAGATCGGTAATCGGCTTTTGCTTGAGTTCAGTCAGGTTCATAAGGGGAGTGACGTAATCATGTAAGAAGGGAGAATTAAGCGTTGGCTTAATGAGGCCGCGCCGCTAGATGGCGACAGGATCGCGTACTGATTCGAATTAGGGATGCTTCGGCGACGGCGTGCAGAGGGCACTGGAGAACAGTGCGAGGCCGAATGTAACACTTGCTTTTTTCGACGTCTAGGGGTTTTGACTCGGTAAATCGTGCCCCGTGGAAGCGGGTTTCCACCCGAAGGCGGCCGTGGGATCACCCGTGAATTCGCAGGTAAACCCGTTCCCACACACCCTTGGGGACAAAAAAAAGCCCCGCATTAGCGGGGCCTTTCACATCACAGGTGGGCGTCGAGGAACGCGGCCAGCTGGGACTTGGACAGGGCGCCGACCTTGGTCGCCTCGACGTTGCCGTTCTTGAACAGCATCAGGGTCGGGATACCACGCACGCCGTGCTTGGCAGGGGTTTCCTGGTTTTCGTCGATGTTCAGTTTGGCGACGGTCAGCTTGCCTTCATAGGTAGCCGCGATGTCGTCCAGGACCGGAGCGATCATCTTGCATGGGCCGCACCATTCAGCCCAGTAGTCGACCAGCACCGGGCCTTGAGCCTGCAGTACGTCGGCTTCGAAGCTGGCGTCGGTGACGTGTTTGATTTTGTCGCTCATGGAAATCTCCAAGGTCGTAAGCAATAAAAAACGTTGCCCATCATAGCCGCACCTACGTCCTACAGGAAGTCGCGCACGATTGAGTGTAACTATAGTTGTGCAAGACGCCACGAATCGAAACTGTCACATAACTGTCATAGCATCGAGTGGCACATTGCCCTGCATCAATCCCGACTATTGTCATGCGTTGGCGCAAGCCATGGATCATGGCAGGATTGCCGGGTTATCGACCGAGAACATCGAGATCATGCCGCATACCACCGCGAAGAACCTGTCTCTGATCGCCGCCATCGACCTTGGCTCCAACAGTTTTCACATGGTCGTGGCCAAAGCCCACCACAGTGAAATCCGCATTCTCGAGCGGCTCGGGGAAAAGGTACAGCTGGCCGCCGGCATCAGCGAAGAACGTCAGTTGAGCGAGGAAGCCATGCAACGAGGCCTCGAATGCCTCAAGCGCTTCTCCCAACTGATCAACGGCATGCCCCAGGGCGCCGTGCGCATCGTCGGCACCAACGCCCTGCGCGAAGCACGCAACCGCAACGAATTCATCCTGCGCGCCGAAGCCATCCTCGGCCACCCGGTCGAGGTCATCTCCGGCCGCGAGGAAGCGCGTCTGATCTATCTGGGTGTTTCCCACACGCTGGCCGACACCCCAGGCAAGCGCCTGGTCGCCGACATCGGCGGCGGCAGCACCGAGTTCATCATCGGCCAGCGCTTCGAGCCGTTGCTACGCGAGAGCCTGCAGATGGGCTGCGTCAGCTTCACCCAGCGCTATTTCCGCGATGGCAAGATCACCCCGGCACGCTACGCCCAGGCTTATACCGCCGCGCGTCTGGAGCTGATGAGCATCGAAAACGCCTTGCACCGCCTGACCTGGGATGAAGCCATCGGCTCGTCCGGCACCATCCGTGCCATTGGTGCGGCAATCAAAGCCAACGGCATGGGCAGCGGCGAGGTCAACGCCGAAGGCCTCGCAGCGCTCAAGCGCAAACTGTTCAAGCTCGGCGAGATCGACAAGATCGACTTCGAAGGCGTCAAGCCGGACCGTCGCGCGATCTTCCCGGCAGGCCTGGCGATTCTCGAAGCGATCTTCGACGCCCTCGAGCTGCAACGTATGGACCATTGTGACGGCGCCCTGCGTGAGGGCGTGCTGTACGACCTGCTGGGCCGTCACCACCACGAGGACGTACGCGAGCGCACCCTGAATTCGCTGATGGAGCGCTACCACGTCGACCAGGGCCAGGCGGCTCGGGTCGAACGCAAGGCGTTGCACGCCTTCGACCAAGTGGCCAAGGCCTGGGGCCTGGAAGAGGGCAACTGGCGGGATCTGCTGAGCTGGGCGGCAAAAGTGCACGAAGTGGGGTTGGACATCGCCCACTACCACTACCACAAGCACGGTGCCTACCTGATCGAACACTCCGACCTGGCCGGCTTCTCCCGCGAGGACCAGCAGATGCTGGCCCTGCTGGTTCGCGGCCACCGCCGCAACATTCCCAAGGACAAGTTCGCGGAGTTCGGCGACGAAGGCGTGCAGTTGATTCGCCTGTGCGTGCTGCTGCGCTTCGCCATCCTGTTCCACCACATCCGTGGCACCCAGCAGATGCCGAAGGTGGAACTCAAGGCGGGCGAGGACAACCTGGAAGTGGTGTTCCCTCAGGGCTGGCTGGAAGAAAACCAACTGACCCAGGCCGACTTCGCCAACGAGGCGCAGTGGCTGGCCCGGGTCAATTTCATCCTCAGCGTACGTTGAGGACCGGATTGCTCAGGCGCTCGAGCAGGGCGGCCTGGGCATTGCGCGGGTTCTGGTTGCCGGTCGGCGTGCTGCGCACGTAGCGGCCGTCCGACTGCAGGATCCACGCGTGGGTGTTGTCGGTGAGGTAGCCCTCGAGCTCCTTCTTGACCCGCAGCACCAGTTTCTTGCCCTCCACCGGGAAGCAGGTCTCGACGCGCTTGTCGAGGTTGCGCTCCATCCAGTCGGCACTGGACAGGAACATCTGCTCCTCGCCGCCATTGAGGAAGTAGAACACCCGCGTGTGCTCCAGGAAGCGGCCGATGATCGAGCGCACTTGGATATTGTGCGAAACCCCCGGAATACCTGGGCGCAAGCAGCACATGCCACGTACCACCAGGTCAATCCGCACGCCCGACTGGCTAGCTTTGTACAAGGCCTTGATGACCTTGGCGTCGGTCAGCGAGTTGAACTTGGCGATGATGTGCGCGGGCTTGCCTTCCAGAGCGAACTGGGTCTCCCGGGCAATCATGTCGAGCATGCCCTTCTTCAGGGTGAACGGCGCGTGCAGCAGCTTCTTCATGCGCAGGGTCTTGCCCATGCCGATCAGTTGGCTGAACAGCTTGCCGACGTCCTCGGTGAGTGCATCGTCGGACGTCAGCAGGCTGTAGTCGGTGTACAGGCGCGCGTTGCCGGCGTGGTAGTTGCCCGTGCCCAGGTGGGCGTAGCGCACGATCTCGCCCTGCTCACGGCGCAGGATCAACATCATCTTGGCGTGGGTCTTGAAGCCGACCACACCATAGATCACCACTGCGCCCGCAGCCTGCAGGCGGCTGGCCATCTGCAAGTTGGACTCTTCGTCGAAGCGCGCACGCAATTCGATCACCGCCGTGACCTCCTTGCCGTTACGCGCCGCGTCCACCAGTGCGTCGACGATTTCGGAGTTGGCGCCGCTGCGGTACAGGGTCTGGCGCACGGCGAGCACGTGCGGGTCCTTGGCGGCCTGGCGCAGCAGATCGACCACCGGCGTGAAGGACTCGAACGGGTGCATCAGCAGCACGTCCTGCTTGCCGATCACGCTGAAGATGTTGTCGGCGTTCTGCAGGATCTTCGGAATCGCCGGGGTGAACGGGGTGTATTGCAGCTCAGGGTGGCTGTCCAGACCGGTGATGCTGAACAACCGGGTCAAGTTGACCGGGCCATTGACCTGATACAGCTCGCTCTCGCTCAGGCTGAACTGCTTGAGCAGGTAGTCCGACAGGTGTTTGGGGCAATTGTCGGCCACCTCCAGGCGCACGGCGTCACCGTAGCGGCGCGAGAACAGCTCGCCGCGCAGGGCCCGCGCCAGGTCTTCGACATCCTCGGAGTCCAGCGCAAGGTCAGCGTTACGGGTCAGGCGGAACTGGTAGCAGCCCTTGACCTTCATGCCTTGGAACAGGTCATCGGCATGCGCGTGGATCATCGAGGACAGGAACACGAAATTGTCCCCCGGGCCACCAACGTCTTCCGGCACACGGATCACCCGTGGCAGCAGGCGCGGCGCCGGAATGATGGCCAGGCCCGAATCGCGGCCGAAGGCATCGACACCCTCGAGCTCGACGATGAAGTTCAGGCTCTTGTTGACCAGCAGAGGGAACGGGTGGGTCGGGTCCAAGCCGATCGGGGTGATGATCGGGGCGATTTCGTCGCGGAAGTAGCGACGTACCCAGGTCTTGAGCTTGGTCGTCCAATGGCGGCGGCGAATGAAGCGGATCTGGTGTTTTTCCAGCTCCGGCAGCAGCACGTCGTTGAGAATCGCGTACTGGCGCTCGACCTCGCCATGAACCAGCTCGCTGATGCGCGCCAGCGCCTGGTGCGGCTGCAGGCCGTCGGCACCGGCCTGCTCGCGGGCGAAGGTGATCTGCTTCTTCAGGCCCGCCACACGAATCTCGAAGAACTCGTCCAGGTTGCTGGAGAAGATCAGCAGGAATTTCAGGCGCTCGAGCAGCGGATAGGATTCGTCCAGCGCCTGCTCCAGCACGCGGATGTTGAACTGCAGCTGCGACAGCTCGCGATGAATGTACAGGCTGCTGTCGTCCAGGCTCGGAATGCTGATCGCCGGGGCAGGCGCGGGCGCGACGACCTCGGCCACAGGCTCGGCTGCAGGCGGCAGGTCCGGTGGGGTCTGCACCATTTCTTCGGGAACCGCCTGGGCATCCTTGATCGCGACAGGTGTTAGCACTTCATTGTTCATCTGACGTTCCTGGAGGGCGTGACTGCCCTCTCGACAATTGAGCGGCGCGGGCAGCGAAAAGAGGTCAGGATGCCATCGGCGCCTGCCCGTTTGAAGCGGCGCCGGTCTTGCGCGGCTTCCAGCGGTACATCGAGGGTGAGGATCCTGGTGGAAAACGCATCCCGACGGTCGCTGCGCAGCCTGGCGGTAAGGGGGAGGAGGATGGGCGGGGCAACGCTCACGGCAGACTCCTGGGCCCGCGCACGCGGGCTGGCGCGACAGTTATAAGCTGCCATTATGACGCTGGGATGACAGCATTGGGCAAGCCTTTGACCAGAGGCCAAAGCTACTCCTCCTGTAGGAATTGTTCACGTCGAGACACATTTGGACACTTTCCCGAATGCGCGCGAAGGGGTAGGCTGCGCGTTCATTTCGCTAGCACCCCAGAAAATGCTTCAACAATTCCTGCAGGATTTCGGCTACTTTGCCCTTTTTCTCGGCACGTTTTTTGAAGGCGAGACCATCCTGGTTCTTGCGGGCTTCCTTGCGTTCCGCGGATACATGGACATCAATCTGGTGGTGCTCACAGCGTTCTTCGGCAGCTATGCCGGCGACCAGCTGTGGTACTTCATGGGCCGCCGTCACGGCCGGGCCATCCTGGCGCGCAAACCGCGCTGGCAGGCAATGGGCGACCGGGCGCTGGATCACATCCGTCGCCACCCGGACATCTGGGTCTTGAGTTTTCGCTTCGTCTACGGCCTGCGCACGGTCATGCCCGTGGCCATCGGCCTGTCCGGCTACCCACCTCGGCGGTACCTGCTGCTCAACGGCATCGGCGCAGCGGTCTGGGCCCTGGCCCTCGGCGCGGCCGCCTACCACTTCGGCGCTATCCTCGAAGGCATGCTGGGCAACGTGAAGAAGTACGAACTATGGGTGCTCGGCGGCCTGCTGACGCTCGGCGGCCTGCTCTGGCTGCGTCGCCGCTTCCGTACCCTGCGTGCCGAGCGCAAGGCGGCCGCAGCGGGTCAGGCCCCAGAGGCTGACAACGCTGTATCCCAGGAGCAGGACCCAGACCAAGGGCGTGACCGCCCCTAAGCCTACGGCACCGGCCAGGTACAATGCCGGTGCATTCGATGCCAGCCGCGCCAGCTCCAGGCGCCTGGCCCAGGGTCGATTCTCAAGCCCAGCCCCCAGCACGAACAAACCAAACGCCATGACGGCCCAGCCCAGTACCAGGGCGGCGGCCGACACCTGTTCGGCCACTTGCATCAGGTAGCTGCCCAGGGCGACGTAGACCGCGAACTGCGCCACGACGTAAATCTGCAGCCCTCGCCCCAACGGAATCTCGAACTTGCGAAACCGCGCCAGGTCCGGCTTGGCCTGTGGATAACGTGCCGCGACGTCCGCCGGACGCCAGCCCGTGGGCATGAACCAGATGCGTAGCTTGTCCCACAGCGAATGGGTATGCCGGGCGTCGGCCCAGAGCTGGGCGTAGAACTGCAGGTTAGCCCACAGCGGGTTCCAGCTGGCCAGGGGTGTGGTCACGCCGAACACCACCGGCTCTTGCTCGTCCTCTTCCTGGAACGTGCCGAACAGACGATCCCAGAGAATGAACACGCCCCCGTAGTTGCGATCCAAGTACAGAGGGTTTTGCGCATGGTGGACGCGATGGTTGGACGGCGTGATCAGCACCCATTCGAGCCAGCCCAGTTTGGGAATGTGCCGGGTATGCACCCAGAACTGGTAGAGCAGGTTGAGCGATGCCACGGTGATGAACACCAGCGGCGGCACGCCGATCAGCGCCAGCGGCAGGTAGAAGATCCAGGAGAAGATAAAACCGCTGCTGGTCTGGCGCAGGGCGGTGGTGAGGTTGTATTCCTCGCTCTGGTGATGCACCGAGTGGGCCGCCCAGAGGATGTTGCGTTCATGCCCGAGGCGATGCAGCCAGTAGTAGCACAGGTCGTACAGCACGAAAGCCAGCAGCCAGGTCCACCAGGCGTCCCCCGGCAGGCGCGAGAATGCCAGGTATTCCCAGGCCAGGGCATAGCTCACCAGCCCTACCCCTTTGGTCAACAGCCCGGTGCTGGTCGACAGCACGCCCGTGCTCAGGCTGTTGATCGCGTCGGCCAGCCGGTAGTTGCGCTGACCACGCACGCGGTCGGCAACCAGCTCCACGGCAATCAGTACGAAAAAGAACGGCACGGCCAGCAGAATCAGGTCCATGGACAAGCCTCTCCGGGGTTATCCCCAAAGATTAGGCCCCGCGTGTGGGAAACCCTATGGCGACATCTGCCAAACTAGAGGACATTTAGCGCCTCGACACTGGAGTAATGAGCATGACGAAAAAAGTTGCGGTGATTCTTTCCGGCTGTGGCGTCTACGACGGCGCCGAGATCCACGAAAGCGTGATCACGCTGCTGCGCCTCGACCAGCGTGGCGCCCAGGTGCAGTGCTTCGCGCCCAACATCGCCCAGATGCACGTGATCGATCACCTCACCGGCCAGCCCATGCCTGAGTCGCGCAACGTGCTGGTGGAGTCCGCACGCATCGCTCGCGGCCAGATCAAGGACATCCGCGAGGCCAAGGCCGAGGACTTCGATGCGCTGATCGTCCCGGGTGGCTTCGGTGCAGCGAAGAACCTGTCCAACTTTGCCGTCGAAGGCGCCAATTGCACCGTCAATCCGGATGTACTAGCACTGGCCGAAGCCTTCGCCGAGGCCGGCAAGCCGGTGGGCCTGATCTGCATCTCCCCGGCACTGGCGGCGAAGATCTATGGCCCAGGCGTGGTCTGCACCATCGGCACCGACGCCGACACCAGTGCGGCAGTGGTGAAGATGGGTGGCACCCATGAAGAATGCGATGTGCACGACATCGTCGAGGATACCCAACGCAAGTTGGTGACTACGCCAGCCTACATGCTGGCCAATTCCATCAGCGAGGCGGCCAGCGGCATCTACAAGCTGGTAGACCGGGTGCTGGAACTGACTCACGAGAACGACTGACCCGCACACCCCTTGTGGGAGCGACTGTCTTTGCTCCCACTGGGCGGCCTTCGTCACACCTTCGACAGTCGGGTCAGAATCCGGTCCAGGGCATTGGCGAACGCCTGCTTTTCGCGCTCGCCATAAGGCGCCTGCCCTCCTCCGACCTGCCCTTGCTCGCGCAGCTCGGTGAACAGGTTGCGCACCGCCAGGCGCTCGCCCATGTTGCGCTCGTCGAACTCACGGCCACGCGGGTCGAGAGCGGCCACCCCCTTCTTGATCAGGCGGTCGGCCAACGGCACGTCGCTACAGATCACCAGCTCTCCCGGCACGGCGTTTTCCACCAGATAGTCATCCGCCGCATCCATGCCGCTGGGGACCACGATCAACCGCACACAGGCGAACGCCGGCTTGATCTGGGCCTGGCCGGCCACCAGCACCACCTCGAACTTGCGCTTGAGGGCGAACTTGACGATCAGGTCCTTGGCCGCCTTGGGGCAGGCGTCGGCATCGATCCATACACGCATTGCAGGTATTTCCTCGAAATCGTTGGGGAGGGCTTGGCCCTCCAATCGCGGCACAAGGCCGCTCCCACAGGTTCACAGTATGCCTGCAGGAGCGGTTTTCAGCTCGCCGCGGTCCGACGCTTCTCGGCCAGGCGCGAGCGCCCGTAGAGGAACATGATCGCCAGCAATGCCACTGCCTGCGCCCCCAGCGAGTAGGCATCGGCATGGATCCCCAGCCAATCGAACTCGAAAAACGCCACTGGCCGCGTGCCCAGCACGCCCGCCTCCTGAAGCGCCTTGACGCCATGCCCGGCGAACACCACCGACAGGGCGCACAGCAAGGCGGCGTTGATGCTGAAGAACAGCGACAGCGGCAACTTGGCCGAGCCGCGCAGGATCACCCAGGCCAATCCCACCAGCAGCACCAGCGCGGTTGCCCCGCCGGCCAGCACGGCGTTGTGGCCCGCGGGGCCGGCCTGCAGCCAGAGGGTTTCATAGAACAGAATCACTTCGAACAGCTCGCGGTACACCGAGAAGAACGCCAGTACCGCAAATCCGAATCGCCCGCCGCCGCTGACCAGGCTGCTCCTGATGTAGTCCTGCCAGGCCGCAGCGTGGCGACGGTCGTGCATCCACACCCCCAGCCATAGCACCATCACCGCGGCGAACAACGCCGTGCAGCCTTCGAGCAGCTCGCGCTGCGCACCGCCCACATCGATCACATAGGCAGCCAGGGCCCAGGTGGCGAAACCTGCGACCAGCGCCAGGCCCCAACCGAGGTTGACGCTGCGCACCGCCGATTGCTGGCCGGTATTGCGCAAGAAGGCCAGGATCGCCGCGAGCACCAGGATGGCCTCGAGCCCTTCACGCAGCAGGATCAACAGGCCGGAAACGAAACTCAGCGACCAGCTCAGCCCATCGCCGCCCAGCAGCTTGGCGGCGCCCTCGAGCTTGGCCTTGGCCTCGGCCAGGCGCTGCTCGGCCTGGGCGACCGGCAGCCCGTCCTGCAGAGACTGACGGTAGGCCATCAAGGCTTTCTCGGTGTCCTTGCGCGCCACGGTGTCGATGTTGTCCAGGGAGCTTTCGACCAGCTCGAAGCCTTCAAGGTAGGCCGCCACCGAGAGGTCATAGGCCTGGTCGTGGTCGCCTTGGCGATAGGCGGCCAAGCTCTTGTCCAGGGTGCTGGCGGTGTACTCGAGCAGTTGCGCAGGGCCGCGCTTGACCTGCGGCGGCTGGGCCCGCTGAGCGCGGAAGGCGGGCACGGCATCGGCGCCTTCACTGGCAGCGACCTCGGCCGGAGTCTGGCGCGCCAGGTCGGCCAGGTTCCAGGTCTTGTCACCCTTGGCGGCCTGCGGATCGGCAGTGAGGCTCGCTACGTAGGCGGCCACGTCCCAGCGCTGGCGCTCGTCGAGCTGGTCGGCGAACGATGGCATCTCGGTGCCTTCGATGCCCAGGCCCAGGGTGTTGTAAAGGTCGAACAGGCTCAGCTGATCGAGGCGCGCGACACTGCGCAGATTGGCCGGTGGCGGCTCCAGTCCAAGACCCGCCGGGCCATCGCCGGCACCGGTATCACCGTGGCAGATGGCGCAGTTCTGTGCGTACAGCGAAGCGCCGCGAGCCGGGTCTGGGGTGATGATCGGCGCCTGGCTGACCTCGTACGCCACCGCCAGCCGTGCGCCCAGTTGGCGGGCCTGCTTGGCGACGACCGCCCCCTCCTGGCGTTGGTCGATGGCCTGGCGCAGCGTCTGCACACCCTGCTCGAGGCCGTTGCGCTCAGGATTGTCCGGGAGGGCCTTCAGCACCTCGGCCAGGACCGCGCTGAACTCCTGCTGCTCGCGGTATTCGCCCGCATCCACCACCTTGCCGTCCCGCACGGTCGGTGGGTAGTCGGCCCCGATGTAATCGAGCAGGTGCAACGCCTTGGTAGCTTCGGCGGGGGATTCGGCTAGCGCCGAGGTGCTGCACAGGGCCAAAATCGGACCGAGCACCAGGACGGGCAGCCAGGCGAGCAGACGGGAAGGGGAAATCATGGCCACTCTCGCGGTAAATACGAAAGAGAACATTGTTCACTTCCACTCCCTTTCGCTCAAGGCTCGCGGGCGGATTTCATGAAAAATCTTGCGACAAATTGAGGACCTCACCGCCAAGGCGAGGGTTTCGCCCTCGATTGCGGGACAAGCCCGCTCCTACAAGGGGTGCGTGATCTTGCAGAAGTGGGGTTGCCTGGCCATCACGGTTTTGCCGCAGCGTCCTGCCAGCCACCACCAAGGGCCAGAAATACCCCGATCTGCCCCAAGGCCACCTGAGTATTGGCGGCCGCCAGCTGCGCGCGCACATCGGTATAGGTGCGGGTCGCCTGCAGATCCGCCAGGAACGACTCGCGTCCCACCTGATAGCGCAGATGCGTCTGGTCCGCCGACTCCTTCGCCGAACGCTCGGCATCGGCCAGGGCATCGCGGCGATCCAGCAGGGCGCTGTATTGGGCCAGGCGGGTCTGGGTCTCGCGGACGGCATTGAGCACCACGCCATCGAAATGCGCCAACGCCGCCTGGGTCGAGGCTTCGACCATGCGGATGCGCGCCCGGGTGCCGTTGGTGGGAATGTTCCAGCTGATCTGCGGGCCGAAGCCCCAGCGGTTGGTCGAGGGCTCGCCGAGGTTTTCGAGAATACCGATAGTGCCGACCTGGGCGCCGATGCTGATGTCCGGGTACAGCGCACCAGTGGCCACGCCAATGGTCGCGGTGGCTGCGGCCAGCTGGCGTTCGGCCTGGCGCACATCGGGGCGGCGTTTGAGCAGCGCAGCGCCATCGCCCACCGGAACCAGCTGGGCAATGTGCGGAAGCTCCGCGCAGTCGGCGGTGCCAGCCGGCAGTTGCTCGACCGGCTTGGCCAGCAAGGCCGCCAAGGTGTACAGGCCTGCCTCGCGCTCGGCCTTGAAGCGCGGCAGCTCGGCGCGCAAGGACTTGAACTGGGTCTGCGAACGAGTGACCTGGGTTTCATCCCCACGGCCTGCATCGCGCAGGCGCTGGTTCAGTTGCACGCTCTGCTCCTGCAAGTCGAGGGACTCGCGGGCGATGTGGTACTCCTCGTTGGCCGAACACACCTGGGTGTAGGCCTTGACCACATCGGCCACCAGGGTGATCCGCGCGGTATCCGCGGCGGCCTGCACCGCATCGGCATTGGCCTTGGCGGCCTCGGTGCCGCGCTTGAAGGTGCCCCACAGGTCGAACTGGTAGCTGGCGCTGATGATCGCCTCGCCAATGTTGGCCACCGGCACTTTCTCCGGCAACAGGAAGGCTTCGCCGGACTCCTGCAACCGCTGAGCGCCGAGCTTGACCCCACCATTGAAGCCACCCTGGGACTCTGCCACTTCCACCTGGGCCCGCGCCTTGGCGATGTTGGCCGCCGCGACGCGTAGCTCGGTGTTGGCCGCCAGCGCCTGGCGCACCAGTTCATTCAAACGCTGATCCTGATACAGCAGCCACCAGTCGTCTGGCACCGGCGCCGAGACAACGCTGTCAGCATCCTGGCGCAACGGGCCGTTGAGGTCGCTGCGCTGCACGGCGGCGTCCTTGGGCACTTCGTAGTCCGGGCCCACCATCATGCAGGCACCCAGGGACAGGCACAGCCCTGCCAGGATCAGCTGTTTCATGGCCGCTGCCCCTCGATGATCGACACCGTGGCGGTACGCCCGGCGATCATGCGGAAGTCCTCAGGCACATCATCGAAAGCGATACGCACCGGGATCCGCTGGGCCAGCCGCACCCAGCTGAAGGCTGGGTTGACGTTGGGTAGCAGGTTGGCGCCGCTGCTGCGATCCCGGTCTTCGATACCTGCCGCCAGGCTCTGGACATGGCCACGCAGGCGGGTGCTGTCGCCCATCACGCGGATGTCGACAGCGTCACCGATATGGATACCGCTAAGCTTGGTTTCCTCGAAATAGCCATCGACGTGGTACGAGGCGCTGTCGACCACCGACAGCACGGGACGGCCGGCGGTGACGAATTCGTGGGCGCGCGGCGCGCGGTCATTGAGGTAGCCGTCCACCGGGCTGCGCACCACCGAACGGTCGAGATTGAGCTGGGCGGTGTCCACCGCCACCTGGGCCTCGTTGACCGCCGAACGGGCGCGTGCCTCGCGGGACTGGCTCTCTTCCAACTGTTCGGCCGCCACCAGGTTGCCCAGCTTGCGGTTGCGCTGCGCTTCACGGGAGGCCTGGGCCAGGGTTTCTTGACGCTCGGCGAGGGTCGCCTTGGCTTGGCGCAGGGCCAGGGTGAAACGGTCCTGGTCGATGGTGAACAGCACGTCGCCGCGCTTGATCATCTGGTTGTCGCGCACTTCGACCTTCTGGATCAGCCCGGAGACATCCGGGGCGATCTGGATCACATCGGCACGGATGTGCCCATCGCGCGTCCAGGGCGCGAACATGTAGTACACGACCATCTGCCAGACCAGCACGGCCGCGAAGGTCACCACCAGCAATGTCAGGACCACTCGGCCCAAGGTCAACAACGGTTTTTTCATGGCAGCATCAGGTTTCGGCAAAAGTGGTCCACCGCGCCAAGCAGCACGGCGTAAAGGGCAACGTTGAACAACGCCCGGTGCCAGACCAGGCGGTAGAACCCAAGGCGTACCAGCACGGCATGCACGCCCAGGAACAACAAGTAGGTGAAGACCATCATCACCAGCAGCGTGGGCAGGAACACCCCGCTGATATCCAGATCACCGATCACAGGGGCGCTCCATCGATGCCCGGGGGCAATTGCGGTTGGTCAGCAGGTTCGAGCATCACTTCGACACCTGGCAACAGCGCCAGACGCAAGCCGCTCAGTGCGTGCAGCAGGTGCAGGCGGGCGTCGCCACGGTCGTTGTCGTGGGCGTCCAGGGCCAGCGCCTGGCGAGCGCGCTCCATGTTGCGCAGCAATGCCGCCGGGGCGTGCAGGCGCTCTTTAGCTCGCAGGCACTGGGCGTAGTGAGCGCCCACCTCTTCCACCACGGTCTGCAGGCGTTCGCGTGGCGCCTGGCCGACCCGCGGCATGTACGCCAGCAAGTCCAGCAGGTTGAGGCCCACACGCAGATCACGCAGCGCCACGCCACTGTCCTGGCCGGTCTGGGCCAGGCGCGGCAGGTGCTGCATCAGGCGGTCGAGCATCTGCACGCCGACATGGCGATGCTCGGCCAGGGTCGCGGGCTGGGTCATCTCGACGATGTCCTGCCAGCTGAAGCGGGTCAGGCGCTTGGCCGCGAGCTCCACGCCAAACGGACGCAACAGCAAGGTCCAGATGAAGGCGAACAGCAAGCCCACAGGGCCCGCCATGTTGGCGTTGATGAAGGTCAGGAAGTCAGCGTCGTAGGCACCCTGGATGCTGATGAAGGTGGCGGTGTTGACGATGGTCAGCAAGGTCCCGAGGTAGAAGCGCGGCTGCACGGTCAAGGTACCGACACAGATGAACGGCACAGCGAAGGCCAGCACCAGCATCGGGAAGTCGTGCAGGTTGGGCAGCACCAGGAACAGGTAGACGCTGGAGAAGATCACCGACATTAGCGTCCAGAAGAAGAATCGGTAGATCTGGGGCGCCGGATCGTCCATGGCGGCAAAGAAACTGCAGGCCACTGCGGCGAGGATCACCGCGCTGCCGCCATCGTTCCAGCCGAGCAGGATCCACAGGCCACTGGCGACGATGATCGCGGTGACGGTGGAAAACACCGAGTAGAGCATCAAACCACGGTCGAAGAACGGCGTCAGCCGGCCCAGGCGCCAGTGGCGGTACACCGCGCGCCAGGGCGTGGCGTCATCCTTGCGCAGGGCGTGCTGCAGGGCGCAGCAGTCCTGCCAGAGGTCGATCCACTCGCTCAGTCGATAGAGTGCGTTGGAGAGCAGCAATTCCTGGCGTTGGTCCAGTGCGGCAGCGCTGGGCTGCAGGCGCTCGAGCTGTTCGTGCAGGGCTGTCCAGCGCGCCAGTGAGACGTCCTTGGCGGTGCCTTCGAGCCAGGCGCGAGCCTCGGCCAGCAGCGGCTGGAGTTGGGCGAACTGGGCCGGGGCGCGGTTTTCCAGGGCAATCAGCGCATCGTCCAAGGCGTCGATCACCGGCAACAGGTGGATCATCCGTCCGCGCAGTTCCCGGGCGTTCTTCAGGGTGTGGGGCCCGGTGCCTTCATGGCCGAGCTGGCCGATCATCATCTCCAGACCGTTGAAGGTGGCGACCATCGACGCGCGCATGCCAGCGACCTTGTCGGCCGCGACTTCACGGGCCAGGTAGGTATCGCTGTAGCGAATCGCCTCGTTGAACCAGTTGTTGGCCGAGCCGAGCACCACCGGTGCCAGACGGCGCGGCCAGAAAATCGCGCCGACCACCGCCGCGCAGACGATGCCCAGGCAGATCTCCTGCGCCCGTGACGAGGCCACGTCGAACACCGCCAGCGGGTTGTCGACCACCGCCAGGGCGATCATCGGCAGGGTATAGCCGGCGAGCATCAGCACATAGTTGTTGGCCGTGCGCAGGTTCAGCGACAGAAACAGCAACGTGCCGGTCCACAAGGCAATGGCGACAGCCAGCAGCGCCGGCGACTGCACCAGCGGCGGCACCAGCAACACCGCACCGCCAGCGCCCAACAGCGTGCCCAGGGCGCGATACAGTGCCTTGGAGCTGGTTGGCCCGACGAAAGGACTGGAGACGATGTACACCGTGGCCATGGCCCAGTAGGGGCGCGGCAGTTGCATGAGCAGAGCGATGTACAGGGCGATCATCGAAGCGGCGAAGGTGCGCACGCCATAGAACCAATCGCGGGCCGGTGGGACCGAACTGAAAAAACCGTTCATGCGAGCCCGCCCGGCGCGACCTGGCCTGCGTCGTCGAAGGCCTGGATCACACGCAAGGTGGCCTCGAGATCGGCCTGGTCGATACCGCGCAGCACCTGGCGGCGCAGGCGCACCAGCTCTCCTTCGATCGACTCGGCCAGCCGACGACCATCCGCGGTCAGGCTCAGGGCCTTGGCGCGGCGATCCAGGGGATCTTCGCTGCGACACACCAGCCCCGCCTTGCACAGCTGGTCGAGCAGGCGCACCAGAGACGGGCTTTCCAGGCCGGCGGCCTGAGCCACCGCCACCTGATGCACCCCATCGCCCAGGCGCACGATCATCAGCAAGGGCACGGCGCAGGCTTCGGAGATGCCGTAGCCGGTCAGGGCCGCCTGGCAAATGCGTCGCCAATGGCGGGCAGCCACGACCATGCCGCTGCTGATTTTCATGTGCAGTGCATCAAGCGTCATGAGAGGAACCGAGGATATTCATAGTTTGCTAACTATCAATATTACGCCTAGCCCTCCCCCTGTCGTCAACCGGGGCCGACGGATCGCCTGGATGAATTGTTGTTCATCTTGGGAAAGGATCTGGCCGCTTCTGCAGGATCACGTGATCCTGCAGAAGCGGCTAGCTGCCAGCCTCAACGCCACTCGCTGTAGGGCTCCAGCGGCTCCACCGGCAACAGCAGGTTGCCGCGCCAGGGCTCGAACAGATACCGAACGTAGAGCATGGCACTGCTCGGCGCATAGTCATCGCTGTGCTGCCAGTCGAAGCCCCCGCCCAGTGCCCAGTGATCGCTCAGGCGGCGCTCGAACAGCCCTCGCAAGTGATAGCCCAGGCCACTGCTAGAGCTTGAATCGCTGATGTCGTCGAGATTCGCCTTCAGAATGTCGTGACGGGCCTCCACTTTGTGGTTGAGTGAATTGTTCGGATACAACGGGCGGCTGCCGCTATTTGCCTGGGACCAACTGACCGAACTTTCCAGCAGCACTGACCAGTCGTAGTTGCGCCAGGCATAGCTGAACGGTACCCCAATGGAGTTGTATCGCTCAGGACTGTAGTAGCCGCCCTGACCCAGGGTGTAATCGCCTAAGTCTTTGTCATGGCGCCAGTGCATCACGGTCAGACCAACGCGCATGCGTTCATCGGCTTTTTCCACCAGCCGGTAGTAGTAACCCGCCATGGCTCGTGTGCGCTGGTTATCCACCACGTTTTCACCATACAACCAGTGATGGCCAAGGCTGGCCCATACCCCATGATCGCCGCCCTGATCCCAGCTGAGACCGAGCGTGGCACCATTGGCGGTCACGCCGCCCCAGCGCTCGCGGGTATATGGATCCTTCGCACCGCCAAAAGACAACAGCGAATTACTCATCGGCCGCCGCGAGGCGGTGAGCGACCAACCGTACTCGCCCCAATCACCATTGACCGTCGCGCCGCCCAGCCAGTTGTTTATTTCAAAGCCATCGGTGACACCTACATCGGCGGCCCAGCGGCTTCCCTGCCATCCTAAAGCCATGATCCGGCCATCTGAGCGCTGCGTCCCGCCCGGGCAGTTGGTATCAGCCACCTCACAGGTGCCATAGCGCTCGTTGTGATGACCGTTCTCATCCACATCGAAACTACCAGCATCCAGACCAATCCTTTCCAAACGCACGAACGCCTTGCCATCTTGCAACGGCATGTCCGCGTGCAACAGGGTCGTCTGCCTCTTGAGCTCGGAGATCCCTGGGGTCCCGTCGTCATTGCGCCAGCCATAGTCATGCATCAACGTGATGCTGGGGTTCTGCTGACGGTACAACTCATCAACGTCGCTGCGCAGGCTGCGCGCCAGCCAGTCGTCCTCGTCCTTGGCACGGCTCGCATAGGTCAGCGCCCGATCATCACGCGGTTCCACCGCACGGCGCTCGAGCAGGTCGGCATCGGCCATCGCCGCGGCGTAAAGATCCAATGCTCGTTGCGGGTCCTGCTGCACTGCCAATCGAGCAGCATCTCGACGCAATAGCGGATCAGGCTGGGCTTGCTCAGCCACCAGACGGTCGAGCAGCGACGCCGCCTGCGCCCGGTCGCCCACTGCCAGCCAGGCATTAGCCAGACGCCGCTGTGCGTCGATCTGCCCGGGCGGGAACTGGGGCGCACGCCGCTCCAGGGCCTGGCGTGCTCGGGGCAGGTCGCCTTCGGCTATCCAGCCCTCGATCAACCCAAGGCGGGCCTCAGGTTGCTCCGGCTGGCGCTCCAGCACGCGTTCGAAGTACGTTCGGGCTGTGCTGTGATCCCCCCGGGTCGCCACCCAGTCCGCGAGCATCAGTAGGTCATCGGTGTCGCCTTCGCCGCGGGCAATCCCGGCCTCGAGCAGTGCGCTTGCCTCGGCTTCGCGCCCCTGGTCGCGCAACTGTCGCGCTTGAGCCAGAGTGACGCGGCGCCGCGCGCGCTTCTCAAGGGCATGCATGTCGTCGGTCCATGCACCCTGGGGGACACCGGCAAGGCTATCCAGTACCAAGGCATCACGGTCAGTGGACTCCAGGAACAGGCCATGGGCATAACGCGCTTGCGGGTCGGTCGGATGCCGTTGCAACAGCTTGGCAAAGGCGGCATCGGCCTCGCCGATACGCCCTTGCTGACGAAGGCTGCCGGCGAGTTGGTAAACCAGCCAGGGTTCATCTGGCGCCAACTCGACTGCCCGCTTCAGCGCTGGGCTTGCCGCTGCCCAGTCCTGCCGCTGCACGGCTGCATCGGCTTCGCTGCGCAGTTGCTCCAGTTCCAGGCTGCGGCGCAGGCTGGCGAACATTGCCTGTTGCCGAGGTGGCAGGCCGTTAAGGTAGGCACGCGCCTTGTCGGGTGATTGTGCTTGGTAGATCCGCATCAGGCCGCGCACAGCACTCTCGTTGTCCGGCGCCATGCGCCGAACCTGAAGGTACAAGCGCTCAGCAGTGGCCGGATCGCCCTCGGCGACCGCCACTTCGGCCAAGCCAAGCACGGCGAATTCATCCTGGGGCCGCTGCTGACGCGCCTGTTGATAGATCGCACGGGCGGTGGAAATATCGCGCCGCTCCAGCGCCTGGTCGGCTTTTTCCAATTGCATCCAGTAATGGCTGGATGACTCCAGATCCTTCCACTGACTGATCCAGTATGTGTCCTGCTCCTTGGTAGCAGCCAGACGAAACGCGGCGTTGGCGTCCTCGAAACGGCTCTGGCGCATCAACGCATAACCCAAGGCGCCGTGCAGGCTGGCATCGTCGGGGTATTGGCGCAAGGCACGGCGCAACTGGGCCTCAGCCTCGGCGTTACGCCCTTGGTCGAGCAACTGCTTGCCACGCTGACCGGCCTGCCAAGCGGGATCGGCGATCAATTGACGTTGCTGGGCAAGGGTCTGGTTGGCCTGGGGCAACAGCGGTGATGCCGGATAGCGTTGGACGAAAGCTTTCCAGGCCGCCACGCTGGCAGCGCCCACGGGCTGCCCAGAGAGATAGTCGAATTCCCGCTGCGCAGCAGAATCGCGTGCGCCTGGATCACGTGAGAGCAATTCGAGCAGGGCCAGCGCCTCGGGATCTCGTTTCTCAGCAAACAGCAGCCCCACCAGAGTCTGGCGCAGCCCAGCATTCCCTGGGTACTGCCGATCCAGGGCCTGCAATTGCTCGATCGCTTCGCGCCGCTGGCCAGGCAAGGCGCTGCGCACACGCCAGTAGTCCAGCGCAAGCTCCAGACTGGGCGGCTCACCCGCGAACAACTGATCGTAAATCTCCAGCGCCTCCTGATTGCGCCCGGTCACTGCGAACAGGCGTGCCTGTTGCAGGCGCCGGGTTGCCTCCGGCTGCTG
Organism: Pseudomonas sp. NY15354; assembly: GCF_048068075.1. NCBI lineage: Bacteria > Pseudomonadati > Pseudomonadota > Gammaproteobacteria > Pseudomonadales > Pseudomonadaceae > Pseudomonas > Pseudomonas sp. NY15354. Next base: position 17,495 of record NZ_JBLUPV010000012.1, on the reverse strand, counting down.
CAACTCGATCAGACGCTTGGCCTTGTGCTCCTGGACGCTACCGGGCGCCTCCTGGCTAATGCGCGCCATGAGCTGGGTGACCTGGTCCTGATCATGCTCGCGCAGGGCCAGGCGCAACGAAGCGAACAGCACCTCGGCGTCGCGCGGCTCAAGAAGGCGCAAGCGACCCAGCGCATCGCGAACCAGATCATCGCGGTGCAAAGCCTCGCCCATGCGGATCTGCTCCAGCAGCCATTGGCGTTGCTCGCTGCGGTCAGTCGGTTGCGCGGCAACCTGGCTGCAAAGCCCTGTCAGCAGCACGATGCTAATCAATCGGTACATGACGTACTCCAGGCCGGCAACAAGCGACCCTCCTTGTCAAAGCGATACCGCGCCTCATCCCAGCCCTGGCCAAACAACGCCAACATCTGGCTGTAGTACGCACGAGGCTCTATCGGATGATCCTTTATTCGCTGGCGCTGGGCGCGCAGCCCTTCGTCGGCATTCGGTGTCACGGCCAGCAATGGCAGCAGTGCGGCCGAGAAACCACCCGGTCCGCCACCACGAGCCTGGCCACTACGGGCGTCTACGGTTTCCGGCGGCTGTCCCTTTTGTGTCGTCAGCATGGCCATCGGCGCGAAATGCTGGAGCAGTTCAACCCGTTGGGCAGCGTCCTTGGCAAGCATGCCTACCCACAGATAGACACGAATGGCGTCATAGTCGCCGGCACTCCCATGTTGCGGGTCGGGCTCGATCTTGCCGGTGGGCGTCCATAGCAGCCAGTCGGGCGCAAAGCCTTTGGGAGAGGCATCGCGCAGCAGCCGACGGGTGTTGCCCGCAAGCTCGCCCCACAGGGGGTCGACCAGGGCGAAGCGGTCCAGCAATTGCGGTGGCAGGTAGCTCGGGTTCAGGCGCCAGCCTCGGGCATCGTCAAAACCGTAGTCCGCCGGCAGCAGCATGATGCCCAGACCAGGCAGTTTGCGCAGGGTTTGAGCGCTGATGCGCCATAGCAGGTGCTGACCCAGCTGGGTATAGCTGGGTTCGTTCCACAAACGCCCCGCCTCAAGCAGGCTGTAGGCGATCCAGAGGTCGGCGTCGCTGGCATTGTTGGGGTCGAGTACCTGCCACTTGCCCTTGGCGTCACGCCCCCACAGCCAGGCCGGCAAATGGCTCGAGAGGTCTCCCTCAGCCAGGTTGTTGCTGGTCCAGCGCAGCAGTTGAGCGAAGGTTGCCCGGTCATTGGCCACTAAGGCGAAGAACAGCCCATAGCTCTGCCCTTCGGAGGTGGTAATCAGGCGCTCATCACTGGGGTCCAGCACGCGTCCGTCCACACTCACCAGCTCTGTTCGCAAACGCTCCCAGGCCGGCCAAGGACAGTTTGGCGCTGCGCCCGCGACTGCGGGCAGGCTCAGCGCCAGCATCAGCACAAACCGCCACATGATCAGTCAGCCTCACCCAGCCGGCGTCGGGCAGCCCAACGCAGCGCGCGCCACAGCAGGAAGGCGAACAACAGCACGCTGATAGTGGCAAGCACTGCGAGCAATAGCGGCTGCTCGGACAGGTGGAACCACAGCAGCAGCCACCAGGGCAGTTGACCGACGAAGTAGTGCTCGCCCACGAACTGGCTGCTCACACCACTGGACCGCACCAGCGTGACAGAGCCGGCCACCGCATCGAGCTTGCCGGTATCGCCGAGCGCTTCACGCAGCAGCGCATAGTCGGCATCGGTATTGCCCAGCAAGGCGACCACGCTGCGCTGCTCATGGAAGGGGGACTTGAGCCCGGTGATCGCGCCGAGCGGCGCCTGGGCACTGATCGCCACATGGCTGCTGGCCGGCACGGGCGATGTGTCGAACCGGTAGCGACCGGGCATGTTTGTGGAGCGCCCCTGCGCCAGCCAGTCGCGCTGGGCGTTGAGCAGCAGACCCAGGTTGCGCTCCTGGGCCAGCTCCTGGGGCAATGTGCCGATGACCAGCAGGTCGGCATCCGCCGAGGCCGCTTGCTTCCAGTCGTCGATCAGGCGAATCCCTAAGGCCGGGTAGCCGACTTGACCGGCAATGCTACTGACCACATCGAGCAGAATACCCACCTGCATCGGCGTCGGCTTGGCGGGTACCAAGACCTGGGTTTCGGACAGATCGGCCATGCGGCTGAACGGGAAACCGCTGCGGGCGAAGGCACGCAGGTCGGGCATGGCGATGTAGTGGTGATAACCGGAGAGGTCGATGGTGGAGTTCTCGTCGATGGCCGCGCGTACGTCCACCGGCAAGGAGGTCTGGCACTGATCACGCTGAGAGCTGCCGAGCTTGCTGGCGAAGCTGAAGTCGAACCGCAGGCGGTTGCGGTCGCCGATCTTCAGCGCAGGTACCAACGCCTGCTCGCTCAACGCGGTGCTGTCGCTGGACAGCACGCTCAGGCGCAGCTCTTCGAGCGTGCCGCCACGACGATCATTGCCCACCAGCGGCATGCTGGTGATGTATTGATCATTGACACTGATGGTCAGGCGCGATTCGTCCGTGACCGCCGGCGGTGTGTAGCGATACAGCGTGCGCAACGGAATGCCCTGGTTGCGCCAGACGAACAGATCCGGCGGCAGGTTCACATCGAGGATGATCGCGTTCGGTTGCAAGCCGCTGACCTGCAACTGCTGCGGGTAATCGAGCAACTCGGCGAAACGTACCGGGCGGTCGGTGCGGGTCCAGTTCGGCGCATCGTATGGCTTGCGAGGCTGCAGATCGCTCATCTGCTCGATCTTCACCCGGTCGCCACGGAACAGGTTGTTGCCTACCGCCAGTGCCGAGGCAGCCTTGACCAGGTCCTCGTCGTTACGGCCCAGCACCAGCAGTACCTTGCTCCAACGATCGCTCGGATGGTCGATCAGTTGCACCACCGGGCCGTCCACCCGTGGGAACTTCTCGTAGTCGGCCAGGAATGCCGGACGCCGCTCGTTGCTGGCAAAGACGATCGCCGGCTTGGGCTTGTCGCCTGCGGCTGGCAGGCTGTCGAAGAGCACCGGGAAGGTCGCCTTGCGCCAGCCCGCCTGGCTGCCGAAATAGGACGCGAGAATCGTGGCGGCACGTTGCTCACCCAGCGTCGGGCTGGCGGCGAAGACCACCGGCAGGTCAACTTTGCCGGTATCGCGCGCGTCGAAGAACGGCAACGGGAAGAAGGCCAGGTCGTTTTCCATCGCCAGGGCCTGCTCGCGCAGGTGAACCTCGCTCTTGCGATTGAGGTTCAGCCAAAGGCCGCTGTGCGCCGGGTCTTCACAGATATCGGCATAGTGCCCGACGAACTCCAGACGCACCCGGTTGAAGTCACTGATCAGCTTGGGGTCAAGCGGCAGCTGACGCTGGACGCGCTGGCCAAGCTGGTCCTTTTCCACCGGCAACACGCCCATCAGCTCGTCATTGAGGTAGACGCGCAGGTGCGACAGGGTCGGCAACAGCGCCGGCGAGGGCGTGTAGTCCAACTGCAGGACAGCTTCAGTGGCGAGCCGGTCACGACGCAGCCCGAATTCGATCTGCTCGCTGTTGCGCACACCGAGCAACAGGGTGTCGGCCGGATGCCCGAGCTGCTCGAACGTTCTCGCCACGGGCCAGTTAGGTACCACCGGCTCGGCAACGGCCTCGGGGGTGGGCGGGGTGGGGGCGGCGGTGGCCTGGAACACGCAGGCGAGCAGCGCCATCGCCAGGCCCCAGGTACGTGCGGGGTAACGAGTCATGATGCGTCTCGGGTTGAAAGATTCGTGGAAGGGAGAGGCCGCGGGGTGCGCGGCATGAAGGTGGCCAGCCAGCGCGCCAGTACGACCAGCGGTCGTACCGGCCCCAACAGCCGCACCGGAACGTACTCGAGCAGTCGCAGGTAGCCGACGCCGCCCAGCTTCAGCACATCGACCAGGCTTTGCAGCGGGCGGTCGTGCTGATGCGCCTCCTGCCAGGCCAGCCAAGCGTCGGCGCGGGCGAAAGTGCAGTGCACCAGGTCGATGCGTTGCTGTGTGTCCAGCTCATCGAAGGCCAAGCCGAGGTGGCGGCCAACTCGGCGGGTGATCCGTGCATCGAAGGCAAATTCACGCTCCCCTCGACTGAGCAGCAGACGCACACGCCCGCCGGTCTTGGGCACCAGACCCTCGCCCAGCTCCAGGCCGATGCCGCTGTCCGAATAGTCCACCAGGGTGCACGGATAGGCGTGACCGTTCTCAAGGACCAGTGCGGCCGGCAAATGCATCTGCACCCGGTGCGCACGTCGTACCTGGCGAACCTCGGCGGCCACGGCCGTCGCGGCGCCGATGATCAACAGGTTGTAGGTCACCCAGAGCGAACTGACAATGACCGTGCCGATCTCTTCGGTCGGGCCGGTGAACAGACGCCAGATCGCGAACCCGAGGCCGACGAAATTGAGCACCGCCAGCAACAGGTAAGGCTGGGCGATACGCCAGTCGAACTGGCTCTCCTCCATCAACCCGCCTTTGGCGGTGACGTTGAACTTGCCCTTCTTCGGCGCGAACAGGGCCACCGTGGTGGGCCGGGCGATGTACCAGGCCAGCACCGTCTCGTAGACCTCGCCCCAGAAGGTTCGCCGGTATTTGCCCTGCATGCGCGAGTTGGTCAGGCTGGCGTGGATCATGTGCGGCAGCACGTAGAGCAGGATCATCAACGCCGGAGCGTAGATGATGTAGGCGTGCAACAGCAGGAACGCCAACGGCGCTGTCAGGAACACCAAACGCGGCAGACCGGCCAGGAAGTGCAACATGGCATTGGCATAGCACACCCGCTGGAACAGGCTCAGGCCACGACCGAACAACGGGTTGTCGGTACGGAAGATCTGCACCATGCCGCGCGCCCAGCGAATTCGCTGGCCGATATGCGCCGACAGGCTCTCGGTGGCCAACCCGGCCGCCTGCGGCAGGCGCAGGTAGGCGGAGTTCCAACCATGGCGGTGCAGGCGCAGGGCGGTATGGGCGTCTTCAGTCACGGTCTCCACGGCAAACCCGCCGATGTCTTCCAGGGCAGTACGCCGCAGCACGGCACAGGAGCCGCAGAAGAAGGCTGCGTTCCACATGTCGTTGCCATCCTGGATCAGACCATAGAACAACTCGCCTTCATTGGGGCGGTTGCGGAAGGTGCCCAGGTTGCGCTCGAACGGGTCAGGCGAGAAGAAATGGTGAGGTGTCTGCACCAGCGCCAGGCCTGGGTCCTTGAGGAACCAGCACCGTCATCTGCAGGAAGGAACGCACCGGCACATGGTCGCAGTCGAAGATCGCGATCAGCTCGCCGTCGGTGACGCCCAGGGCGTGATTCAGGTTGCCAGCCTTGGCGTGCTTGTTGTCGGGACGGATGATGTAACCAACACCCATTTCCTCAGCAAAGGCGCGGAAGTTATCGCGGCGGCCATCGTCGAGCAGGTAGATGCGCAGACGCTCGCGCGGCCAGTCCAGGCCCAGCGCCGCGAGCACAGTGGTACGCACCACCGAGAGGTCCTCGTTGTAGGTGGGGATCATCAAGTCCACGGTCGGCCACTCGGTAAGCTGCTCCGGCAGGTTCGCCGGCTTGCGCTCCAGTGGCCAGCAGGTCTGGATATAACCCAGGATAAGCACGAACCAGGAGTAGGTCTCAGCAATCAGCAGGGTCAGCCCGCACACCAGGTCCAACGTATCGTTCCAGTTGAGCGTGGAGGTGTAGCGCCACCACAGGTAACGGCAGGAGATGATCGTCGAGAGGATGATCAGCATCAGGGTCGGGAAGCGACCGGGCATGTGGCGCACCAGCATGGCGATGCCCCACAGCAGCAGAATGAACATCAGCTGGGCCAAGTAGCCGAATGGCTCGGTCACGCACAGCAGCGCCAGTGCAAGGGCGCACACCGTGAGCACGAAGTAGAACGCGCGCCGGGCACCTTTGCTCAGGCCGCGCAGCTGTTGGGCGGCGTTACGCTGCCAAGTGCTGGTGCGCACCTGGCTGGGCACCCGCCGCAACTTCTCGACCATGTGCAAGCGAAGGCGACGCAGGCGTTGCAGCAGAGCGGCCCCGGCGTCAAACAGGGCGCGGCAGCCGCGGGCCAGCGCGGACGGTTTGCGCGGTTGCGGCTCGTGTCGGATCAACAACCACGCACCTTGGATCAGCAAGCGCAGTGGGTCGCCCAAGGTCGGCGGTTTTCCAGCCAGTTGCGGGAACAGCCGCCGCCGATCAGCCAGCAGTGCTTGCCAGGCCGGGGACTCCAGGCGCAGCAGAAGGAAGGCCAGCCAGGTGCCCAGGGTGAACACCAGCGCAGTCAGGCGCGCCGCACCTAGGTGGGAGTAGTAGTGGTAGGCATTGACCGGCGACAGTTTCACGATCGACGCCTCGTCAGGCAGCGCACAGCCAAGCTCTGCACGTCACGGGAGGCCAGGCTCTGGGGGGCGTAGTGGCCGACCGGAGCCTTGCAGGCCAGCGCCTCGACGAATGCCTCGTCGCGATGTATCACCTGCAGAGGAAGGCGGTTGTGGTAAAGCCTGCGCCAGACCATCAGCACATCGCTCTGCAAGCGACTGGCCGCGTCGAAACGGTTGATAAGTAGCAGATCAAAGCGCTCCGGCGCCTGGCGCTCCAGCAGAATGTGGCTGGTCATTTCGGCTTCTGCGACCAGTACACGTACATCGACCTCCACTTCGCGCAAGGCGCCCGAAGATGGCAAATCGAACAGCACCCAGTCGAAGTGCCGGACCAACTGCGCCTGGCGGGTACTCCAGATCCCAGGGTTGAATGTCCCGCTCAGCTCGGCCAAGGCCGGTTCGTCAAGCTCGCCGAAGGGCATAACGCATAAGCCGTCGAACACTTCGAATACCTGATCGCCGAACGGGCGACCGTCCCGTTCGGCGTTCGCCCAACCGTCGCATCCAACCAGCGGCAGATTGAAGTGCAGGCCCAACAGGTTGTCCGGGCATAAGTCGACCAGCAGCACCCGCTCACCCAGTTCCCGCAGGGCATGCCCCAACGCGGCGAGCACGGAGCTACGCCCCAGGCCGCCACGCAGCCCATGCAGCGCAAGGCTGGTCATCGCGCGGTAGCCTTGGGCGCTGGAGCTATCTCATGGGCGAGGTCACTCATGGACTGCGCACAGCTTTCTCCCAGCAAGGGCCAGCGCCGCAGCGCCTCACGCACCCCCACCATCAACGAGATGTCCTGGTAGTTCAGTTCGGGCATATCCAGATGCTGACGCAACCGGGCGATGTCATCACTGCGATCAGCGGGATCTGCTTTCCTTGTCATCAGTTGCTCTCCTTCGGGATCGGTTGCCAGTTCGGCTGGCCTTGCAGACGCATGTAGCTGGTGCCTTGGAAATCCATTACCTGGGCGCCGGACGTTTCAGCAACGTGTTCGGTGGTGGGTAAATCTTTCAGCACGCCAGGCAAATCCAGGACCTGCCCGGCTCCCTGATTGGCATAGACGCGCGATATCAATTCGGACAGAGCCAGGTAGCTGGTGGGCGCCGAGACATGCAGAGGCTCGCGCCGCCCTGGTTGATCCATGCCGATGAACTTGAGCCCTACAGGCACATGGGTGATCGATGGCGTAGGGATTTCGCGCATGCCGGGCAGCTGCATGCGGTCGCCGTGCAGCGCCGCACCGTGCTCCGGTACGATCGCCACGACGACTCGGCGACCGCTGCGTTGCAGTTCATCCAGGAATTTGCCCAGGTCATCGAACAGACGCGTCGCACGGGTGTTGTAGTCCGCCATACGGGTTCCCCCATCAGCAGTCACTATGCGGTTGCCGTCATGCAGGCTGATGGTGTTGTAGAACAGTGAGACATGCGCTGCTCCCGACGCCTGGCGGCGCCCCCACCAGCCTTGCAGCACCTCCAGATCACTAGCGATAGGCGAGCCGTCGAAACCGACCAGCGAGCGGCGGAAGTCTGTGCTGGACAGGCTCGGCTGCGGCATGTGCTGGGTAGTGATGTCACCCAGGAAGTTATCGAAGTGCCCACTGTGGTTGAGCAGCGTCTCACGCTCGAAGCCCAGCCGGGCGAGGTTATCGAACAACAGGCACTGATCGGGTGCCGGCTTGTAGAGCATTTCATGCGAGGGCTGGCCACAGCTGGCCCGCAACACGCGGATCGCTGCCGGGCCACTGTACGAGGTGGCCGAGTTGAACTGGTCGAAGATTACGTCCAGGCGCGAGAACAGCGGGTTCTCATGCAGGCCGACAGCGGTGAGGTCATCCCAGGCCAGGGAGCAGACGTTGATCACCAACAGGTCGAAAGGTTGCTCATCGGGCTTGACCACCGGGAAGGCGGTGACCCGCTGGCGCTCGCGGTCGAAGAAGCTGTCCAGCTTGGCATTGAGCGTGGCATCGTCTGCCGCCACGGCGGCGGCTTCCTGCTTGGCGACGTCGGTCACGACCTGGCGCGAGGTCACTGGCGTGATCGACGGCAGTCCGCTGACCGCCAGCCACAACAACCCGACCACGCTCAAGGTGCTCAGGCGCAGCCAGTGTCTCAGGTAGAAGTAGCCCACCACCGTCAACAACAGAGCCCCCAGCAAATGCCAGTTGATGAAGCGGCCCAGCAGTTCCAGCACATAGTCGGCGGTGAAATCGAGCACGCCGGGTTGTGCGAGCAGACGCTCGAATGGCGGCAGCCAGGTGTCCTGATAGAACAAGGCGACGCCGATTGGTATGGCCACCAGCTGCCGCACGACACGCAACCAGCGCCCTGGCAGTGGCACCATCAGGAAGGCGGCGAACAGCAGGTTGGGTAATGGCTGGAAGTCCAGCAGCCCTGCGGCGAGCATGACGAACTTCGCCAGGAAATACAGGTTCCAGGCCCCCAGACCCGGCCAACGGGACAGTGGGTGGGCAATGACCATCGAATTACTCATGCTTCTCCCCACGTCGACGCACGCCCGCAGCTTTCATGTGACGTGGCGGCAAACGGTGTTTCAACCAGCCCTGCGCCCAGGCTTTCAGGCGCAGCAGAGCGAACGCCAGGATCAGCGTGCCAAGCGCACTGATGCCGATGACTTGCAGCAGTTGCTCGAAATTCATGCCTTGCCTCGTCGTGGCAGCGATATCGGCCTTGGCTGCAACACGGCACGGACCTTGGACATCGGCACGCTGGCCGCATCGGCAACCGGTGCCACCGGCTGCGTCTCATCCATGAATGCCGGCGCACCGAGGCTTTCGGGCGTAATAAGCAATTCCCGGCCGATGAACAGCTCCCGCCAGGACAGTTGAAAGATGTGGTCCAGGGCTTGCTCGACACCTTCGGCGCGGCAGGCGAACAGGAACAGGTACAGCATGTCGTCGACCACGCAGGCGATATCCCCGTCGCGGCGGAAGATACTCCGTGAACACGCTTGCAAGGAGGACAGACCAGGGGCGGGACGCAGCACCAGCAACTGGTGGACGATTTCCCCATTGCGCATGCCTTGCCACATCTGCAGCACGGCATCGGCGAAGGCGCGTGGCGAGACCAGACCCGATATCGGCAGCGGCCGCAGGCGAGCCAGCAGGGCATCGAAGTCAGCCGGTAGGCGGCGACGCCAGGTGTAGCCCTGGATGCTGTCGACCTGAGTCAGGAAGCGTGAAAGGCTGGCGCCGAACGGCACGATCAAGCTGGCACCGCAGGCCAGCAGCAATTGCTCGTCCTGATAGCGCAGGGTCGGTGCCATTTCGCGCACCACCAGTTTCAATGCATTACCTCGCAACAGGCGTAGGGTGTGCAGTTGCCGCGCGAGAACGTCCAGACGCTGCCCGCCATCCATGGTGAAGATCACCGTGGCCGATACCGCCACACCAGCCCTGGCGCCCAGTTCGCTGATGCTGTCGAACAGTTGCCAGTGCTCGGAAAAGGCCGGCGCGCCTTCCAGTACCTGCCGCTGAGCGAGGAAAAGGAGTTCGTCGCCACCGGTCTCGGCCAGCGGCTGAGGGCGGCCCGCGAGCACGAAACCGCCAGTGTGGCGCGTCAATTCGATATCTTCGGTGCCCACGACCCCCAGCCCATTGCGCCAGTAATGCAACAGGTAACGCACGCCCCCCTGGCCACGATAGAGCTGCGCCAGCCCATCGAGGTCCTGATTACGGGTGCGCAGTTGCTCGAGCAGCCAGACGCTCTGCCCTTCGCTGACCATCAACAGAATGCAGCCGGCATCGCGAAGGCTGTCAGCCATCTCGCGGCACCAGCTCCCGAGGTCGCTGTCGTCCCAATCCGCCGCCGATACACGGGCCACGATCACTCGACCGGTCGGGTCGATGCGCGGCAGGTCTTGGGCCAGATGGCGGGCGGCTTGAGGCTGGGCCTCGTACAAGGCGAGCTGCCCCGGTCCACGGTCCGGAGCAAGCCCGTCGACGATTTCACGCAGCCCTTGAGCGCTGTCGATCAGCGTCGCTTTGGCATCGACAGCCATGGCCTCGATCACCTGACGACAAATCGCGCCGGCGTCTTCGGCCGTGTCACAGGCCACCCAGTACAGCCCTTGGGTGTGGAACTGGCAATGCTCGGCGCTCAGGCCGGGTATGGCCAAAGAAGGAATGATTTTCGCCAAAACTATGACTCTGAAATCAGGACCGACGTTTTACCGATAGATGCCGCACATCCATTTGTCGGAGATCAAAAATATCGGTGCACTTTGTCAGAACGCAAAGCGTCAAAAAAACATCAGACTAAAGAGCACAGCTTCGTAAGCGTCAATTGTACAGCAGTCCCGAAGGATAGTGTCAATTCGCTGGTCGGCATTCTCGGATGCCAATCCGGCACGCCTGTTCCAGACAGCCTAGACGCCGATTCACAGGAAACAAGTTTCGTTGCTTCCCTGTGACAATCATCACAATTTGCCTGAAATCGTCCTGCGCAAACGCTTGCGCATCATGCCCCGTCAAGCGTGAAAAATCGTTAAATGAAGCGGATTTTTCTCCCAACAAAGTAGCGCTTCCCTTACCGGGGGACTTCCTTCACGATAGCCCCTCTTCGCGCCCCGCCATTCGGCTCAGCGCCTGTTATCGCGTTGGTTTGACACCCCCTTCGCCACTCTCTAGTGTTATTGGATCCAATTTTTACCAAGGCAGACGTCCACGTGGCCGAAAAACCCCGACTTCTGAAAACCGTTCTGGGCGGCGAGCAGCTGCCAGCGCATCTGGCACGCAGCGTGATCGAAGAGCGTCTGCGCAGCGCCATCGTGGACGGCCGCCTGCCACCCGGCACCGCGCTGCGCCAGCAGGAGATCGCCACGCTGTTCGGCGTTAGCCGCATGCCGGTACGCGAGGCGCTTCGCCAACTGGAGGCGCAATCGTTATTGCAGGTGGTGATGCACAAGGGCGCTGTGGTTGCCCCGCTGATCGGTGAAGATGCGGTCGATACCTATGAGTTGCGGGTCATGCTCGAATCCGAAGCGTTACGCCAGTCGGTCCCCCTGCTCGAACCTGAAGACATCGCACTGGCGCGCGGCTACATCCAGCAACTGGAAAACGAGACCCGCCACGCCGAGATCGGCCGGCTCAATCGCTTGCTGCACATGACGCTCTACAGCAAGGCCCGCAACCAGAAGCTGCTGCGCATGATCGAGATCGAGCTCAACGAGGAAGAACGTTTCCTGCGCTTTCATCTGTCCTCGATGGGCTTGGGCAAGCTGACGCAAGACGATCACATCGCCTTGGTCGATGCCGCAAGCGCCAAGCAGGTAGAGGAAGCCGTCAGTGTGCTGGAACGACACCTGAACAACGCATCGCGCACTATCCGCGCCTACCTGGACAGCCAGTCGGCCCGCTAACGCCTGGAGGCAAGGCCCCAGCACGCGGACACCGCTCAAGGCAGTTGCAAAATAACTCCAGCCCATCAACAATGAGACTAATTATCATTCATACATAATCATCTCAACGCGCCTCCATGTCCTTCAGAGATTCCGTGCATACGCTCTACAGCCATCATCACGGCTGGCTGCACCATTGGTTGCGCAGCAAGCTCGGCAATGCCGCCGATGCCGCAGACCTCGCCCATGACACCTTCGTGCGCCTGCTGCAACGCGATCATCTGGAGCTCAATGCCCCTCGTGCCTTCCTACGCACGATCGCGCGGGGCCTGGTCATCGACCACTGGCGACGCGAAGAGCTCGAACGCGCCTATCTCGAAGCGCTGGCCAATCTGCCACAGGCCGAGGCGCCCTCGGCTGAAACCCGCGAACTGATGCTGGAGCTGCTCGAGCGCATCGCGCGTATGCTTGACGGCCTCAAGCCCAAGGTCCGTCGCGCCTTCCTGCTGGCCCAATGCGAAGGGCTGAGCCACAAGGCGGTCGCCGAACAGATGGGCATCTCTCTACGCTCCGTCGAACGCCATGTGGCGGACGCGCTGTACCACTGCTACCTGCTGCGCTATGACGATGAGCCATGATCCGATGGGCGCCTGCCCGCCTTCGTCCAAGGTGGTCAAACAGGCCATCCAGTGGCTCTTGCGTCTACGAGAAAGTGGCCATGCCCCCGCACTGAGGCTGCAATGCGAGCAATGGCGTAACGCCGATCAGGCGCATGAAGTGGCCTGGCAGCGGGTCGTGAGTCTGCATCAGGATCTCGATCTGCGCGCCATCGCAGGTGCCAATGTCGCCCTGCAGACCTTGGAGACCAGCCAACGTCGCTTGCACCGTCGCCAAGCGCTCAAGCTGCTTGGCGGGGTCGCCTTGGTGGGATCGGCCGCCTGGCTGGGCAAGGACTTACAAGCATTGAGCAGTTGGACGTCGGACTACGCCACAGGTACAGGCGAACGCCGTCGCATTCCGCTTCCAGACGGCTCGCTGCTGCAGCTCAATACCCGCAGCGCCGTGGACCTGGCCTTCGACGAACGACAACGCCTCATCCACCTGCGCCAGGGCGAGCTCATGCTCACTTGCAATGCCGCACAGGGCCCCATGCTGATCCGGACCCGCGACACCCTGCTCGAAGGCTTCGACGCTCAGGTCGTGGTGCGCCAGGACGCCGATTGCACGCGTATCAGTGTCAGCCGGGGACAAGTAGCCCTGCATCGCCCCGGTGACGCTGCATTGCACTGGATCGCCGCTGGCCAGGCCTGGCGCGTGGATGCTCAGGGACCGCATCTGCTCCAACAGCAGGCCATGGATGCCAACGCCTGGACCGAGGGATTGATCGTCACCCGTGACATGCGTCTGGACGCCTTCCTGGCGGAGGTGGCTCGTTATCGTCATGGCTATCTGGGTTGCAGCGATGATGTCGCTGACCTGCGGCTGTCTGGTGTTTTCCGCCTGGAGGATACCGACAAACTGCTGCAATTGCTGCCACAGACACTTCCGGTGCTCATTCGCCAACGCACCCGTTGGTGGGTCCGCCTGGAACGGCTGGCCTGATTTTTCATTTTCTGCAGATTTTTCTGGCGGGTTTTTCCTGCGAGTCCGGCTAGGACAGTAAGCGACTCCTTCAGCCCTCACCGACTCCACGGACTTTTCCATGCCAGACGCCCTGTCTCAACTGAACGCTTTCGATAAGAATGAGTTTCGACCTGTCTTGAGTTCCGGTTTACTCAGCCGGGCCATGCGCGCCGCTGTGCTGGGTGCGACACTCGGTCTCGTGGGCGTTGCCTCCCACGCCCTGGCCGCCGACCCGGTGGGCATGAGCCAGCCGTATGCGATCCCAGGCGGCAATCTGGACGATGTGCTCAACCAGTTCGCTCGCCAAGCGGGCATCACCTTGTCGAGTACCCCTCAGTTGACGGGTGGGCTGCAATCGCCTGGCTTGCAAGGGCAGTACTCCACTGACCAGGCCCTGCACCAGCTGCTCAATGGCAGCGGACTGGAAGCGGCCAGCCAGGACGGGCGCAACTATGTGTTGCGTGCGCAGCCGGAGGATGCCGCCCTATCGCTGCCAAGCACCGACATTCGCAGCTTCACCCTGGGCAATGCCTTGGGCAGCATGGAAGGCTACAACGCCACTCACAGCCAAGTAGCCACCAAGACCAGCATGCCGATTCTGGAAACCACCCAGTCGGTCTCGGTGGTCACCCGACAGCAGATGGACGACCAGGGCTCGCAGACCGTTGCCCAGGCCATGCGCTATACCCCAGGCGTCTTGACCAACCCGTATGGCGCGACCCATCGCTACGACTACGTGGCCATGCGCGGCTTCAACGATGGGTCTGTGGATAACATCTACGTGGACGGCCTGAAGTCCATGGGCGATAACGGCACCTATAGCACCATGCAGGTGGACCCCTACTTCCTCGAGCGCATCGACATCCTCATGGGCCCCTCTTCCGTGCTGTATGGCCGCAGCTCGCCAGGCGGGCTGGTGGCACTGACCACCAAGAAACCGCTGTTCGATCCTTACCACCAGGTCCAGGCCACAGTCGGTACCCAGGGCCAGCGCGGCATGGGCTTCGACTTCAGCGGCCCACTGGATGAAGACAAACGCATCGCCTATCGCCTGACCGGCCTTGCGGACGCTTCCGACACACAATTCGATCACAACAAGGAAGAGCGCTACGCGATCGCGCCTACAGTCAGTATCGACTTCAACGAAGACACTTCACTGACCCTGCAGGCTTACCTGCAGCACGATCCCAATGGCGGCTATCACGGCGGCAATCCGGCGGATGGCATGCTGCATCCGCGCAACGGCCTGCGTTTGTCCGACCACTTCTTCGAGGGTGAACCGGACATCGACAACTACGAGCGCACGCAGCAGTCGTTCAGCTACCAGTTCGAGCACCGCTTCAATGATGTCCTCACGGCACGTCAGAATTTCCGTTATCAGGACTCGGATGTGTCGATGGATCAGGTCTATTCGGCCGGATGGGCGGACACCACCAGCAATATCCTCAATCGCGCGTACACCGGCGGCGACGAACGCCTGCATTCATTCATCGTCGACAACATGCTCCAGGCGGAATTCTTCACAGGCGCGGCCAAACATACTGTTTTGCTCGGTGCCGACTACCAGCGGCGCAAGGCCGATGTAACCTGGCGCTACGGTACCGTCGACCCACTGGATGCCGGCAACCCACACTATGGCCACGGCAACCTTCAGGTCCTTGGCGAAAACAACTACCTGCGGCGTCTGCAGCAGACCGGCGTGTATCTGCAGGATCTGATCGATCTGGATCAATGGCGCTTCTCCCTTGGCCTGCGCCAGGACTGGGTCAAGGTGTCCGAGGAGAATCGCGACACCGATACCAAGGTCAACGACGATCGTTCCAAGTTCACCACCCGCGCGGGCGTGCTGTACCTGTTTGAAAATGGCATCGCGCCCTATGTGAGCTACTCCGAGTCGTTCAACCCCAACACTGTGTCCGACCAGAATGGCCGTCCCCTGGCGCCGACCGAAGGCACGCAGTGGGAGGTCGGCATCAAGCACCAGCCGCCCGGCACGGACAACTTGTTCACCGCCTCGGTGTTCCGCATCGAACAGGAGAACCTGGCCTCCAAGCAGCCGGACGAAGAGTTCTATCGCGCGGTGGGCGAGGTGCGCTCCCAGGGGCTGGAGCTGGAAGCCCATGTGCAGGTGACCGAAAACCTCAAGCTCATCGGTGGTTACACCTACACCGACATCGAGTACGCCAAATCGATGCCGAGCCTGGTGACTCCAGGGCTGGACAACAAGGGCAACTCGCCGACCCAGGCGCCAGAACAGATGTATTCGCTGTGGGCCGACTACAACTTCCGCCAGGGTCCGCTCGATGGTCTGCGCCTGGGTGGCGGCGTGCGCTATGTGGGCTACAGCTGGGTCGATGCGGAAAACAGCATGAAGGTGCCCTCCTATACCTTGTTCGATGCCTCGGTCGGTTACGACCTGGGCAAGGTCGGGCTCAAGGGTGTAGATGTGCGGCTCAATGCCAATAACCTGACCAACGAATCCTACGTCGCCTCTTGTGCGAGCCTGAACTACTGCTACATGGGCGAAGAACGCAATGTCAGCGCCACGGTCAGCTACCAGTTCTGACCTTTCCATTTCCGTGTTCAAAGCCAGCGCCTGATCTCAGGTGCTGGCTTTTTCGTTTCCGGCATTTTCCTGGAGTCCTGATCAATGCGTCCACTCTATGTTCTGCTGCACCGCTACCTTGGCCTGGCCACGGCGGCGTTTCTTACTCTCGCCGGCCTGACCGGCAGTGTGCTGGCCTTCCATCACGAAATCGACGAGTGGCTGAACCCCGGCTTCTATGAGGCATCCGCCACTGGTGCACTTAAACAGCCAGGGGCGCTTGTGGATAAGTTGCAGACGCAGTACCCGCAGCTGCAAGTCTGGTATATGGAATATCCACATGAGGCGGGGCACTCCGCGCTGCTGGCCATGGTTCCGCGTAACGATCCGCAATCCGGCCAGCCCTATGATGAGAAAAACACTGTCTTCTATCTCGATCCGGTCAGCGGCGAGACGCTGGGCAAGCGGTACTGGGGCGAATGCTGCTTCTCGCGCGAGAATTTCATGCCGTTCATTCTGGAACTGCACTACAGCCTGACCTTGCCGGGCAACTGGGGGATTGTGCTGATGGGTGTGGTAGCGATCCTCTGGACAGTGGATTGCTTCATCGCTGTGCTGCTCACCCTGCCCCGTGGGCGGCCGTTCTGGCGCAAATGGAGCACTATCTGGAAGATCAAGGGCGGGCATGCCTATCGGCTGAACATGGATATCCACAGGGCTAGCGGTTTATGGCTGTGGTTGCTGCTGCTGCCTATCGCCGTCAGCAGCGTGGCGATGAACCTGCCGGCGCAGGTCTTCAAGCCCGCCGTCTCGATGTTTTCGCCTGTTGAACCGAGTGTCTATGAAGCCCGGGGAGCGATGGCTAAGGAAGCCCTGGGCGTGACACAGTTGACCTATCAACAGGCCTATCAGCGTGCGCTGGAGGAAGGCGCAAGACTAGGGCTGAGCGCACCGATCGGCGAGCTCTATTACAGCTTCGAGTACAACTTTTATGGCGCGGGGTTTGGTCAGCATGATACCGAGGCCCATGGTAAGTCCTGGTTGTTCTTTCACGGTACCGATGGCCAGCTGATAGGTCAGGAAATCGCCGGACAAGGCACGCTGGGTGAACAGTTCTATCGCTTGCAGCTTCCCATCCATGGCGGCCGCATCATCGGGATCACGGGGCAAGTATTGATTGCGATTCTAGGCGTGGTGATCGCCGTGTTGTCGATCACTGGGGTTTACATCTGGTGGCGCAAGCTACAAGCGCGACGTAGCGGCAGGTTGCGCAAAGCAGCCATTTAAAGCCCAGGAAAGACAAAGCCCCTGTTCGCAGCGCGAACAGGGGCTTTGGATTTGAATCTTGACGATGACCTACTCTCACATGGGGAAGCCCCACACTACCATCGGCGATGCGTCGTTTCACTGCTGAGTTCGGGATGGGATCAGGTGGTTCCAACGCTCTATGGTCGTCAAGAAATTCTGTGTGCTGGCCCGTCCCTCGGACGTGCCTGCGAATTTCGGGTGTTTCTACTTAAAGACAAAACCCCTACCTGCTCGCGCAGATAGGGGTTTTGCGAAATGAATCTTGACGATGACCTACTCTCACATGGGGAAGCCCCACACTACCATCGGCGATGCATCGTT